>JAYVOT010000206.1:0-2273 GCA_043757795.1 Chthonomonadaceae bacterium
CGACCGGAGTCATCGGATTTATCCCCCCCGGCAACAAACCAATTCCGTTGCAACCTAAAGAGATCGCCGACATTCTTGAAGCGGAAGAGGGACAAATTCCGGTTATCGTCGTGAAGTTCGAGAAGAACGAAACCGTTCGCGTCGCATCGGGTCCATTCACGGAATTTACCGGGCGCATCGAGGAAGTCAACGCGGACAAAGAGAAACTCAAAGTTCTTATCTCTATTTTCGGACGAGACACGCCGGTTGAACTTGACTTCTCGCAAGTCGAAAAAGTAGTTTGACCCGATTTTTCAAAGAATCATTTTTTAGCGGATGACGGCATAAGCGAGGTATATCGCTTAATCGCCTTATCGCGTTTTGGAACTGAAAATGCGGGGAACGCTCCTCATCAGCCCATCCCAAGTTTTCATATTCCCACATTCAAGGAGTGTCATGGCAAAGAAGATTACCGCCGTCGTCAAACTGCAGATCAATGCAGGCAAAGCGACTCCCGCGCCCCCTATCGGCTCAACTCTGGGTCCTTACGGGATCAATATGATGGAATTCATTAAAGGTTACAACGAGAAGACCAAAGACATGGTCGGCACAGTCGTCCCCGTTGAAATCACTATTTTCGAAGACCGATCATTCACCTTCATCACGAAAACCCCGCCCGCCGCCGACCTTATCAAGAAAGCTGCCGGCGTTGCGAAAGGCTCTGCGACACCCCATAAAGACAAGATCGGGAAGCTCACTACAGACCAGATTCGTGAAATCGCTACTACTAAAATGCCCGACTTGAACGCCATCGATATCAAAGGCGCGATCAGCATCATTGCGGGAACGGCTCGCTCAATGGGCATTGAGATCGTGGATTAAGTCGCAAGAAGGAATTGGCATATCCCATGTTGCCTAACGTTGCAAAACTGCTCGTTCTCGGTTCCCTGAGTATAGCCTGGTTGACGCTCCATCAACGCGCTCTTCGACTTGAGCCGGCGCAGGCGTATCACCTCGCCTCACAAGATAGAGACAAAAGGAAAGCGCAATTCTACTTCCGGTCCGTATGGGCCGGCTTAGTCGCCGCTTTTATCGCGTTCGGCGCGCTTGAAGTGATTTCGAACTACTCGTTCGATACGATCTTGGCGCGCGAAGGAACCCTTGGAGTTTTGCGAGGCATAGGAATTTGGGGATTGCTAGTCATTGGAATGGTCTGGACCCGAATAGGTTCACGAGCAAGCCAAATCAATCTGGACGGACAATCTCTCACGCCTTATCGTGAAGATCTGGACGATCCTAAAAAATAATGTGGGAGGGGCGCAACGCCCCGCAATTACCACTGGAGAAAATAAAATGTCAGATGTCGTTGTCGAGGCTCCCGCCTCTGAAGAAGTAGTCGAAAAGACTGGAATCTCAACTGCAGCCCGCCGAAAAGCCCGAACCGGACGCGCCAAACACAGCAAACGTTTTTTGGCGCTCGCCAAGCCGATCTCGAAAGATCAGCTTTTCGACCTCAGCGATGCTCTGTCGAAATCCAAAGAGTTAGCCACTGCGAAGTTCGATGAGACTATCGAAACAGCCATTAATCTTGGAGTCGATCCTCGTCATGGCGATCAGATGGTTCGCGGAACAACCAATCTTCCGTTCGGAACTGGCAAGTCCAGAGTCGTCTGGGTTTTCGCACGCGGCGAAAAAGCGGCTGATGCGATTGCAGCAGGCGCGGATGTCGTGGGAGCGGAAGATCTAGTCGAACGAATTCAGAAAGCAGGCGGAGCTACCTGCGATCTTCTTGTCGCAAGCCCGGACATGATGCCCCTTGTCGGTCGATTGGGACAGATATTGAAAGCGCGAATGCCCAATCCGAAAGCTGGTACCGTCTCTCCCAACATCGGTCAGGTCGTCAAAGACATAAAAGGCGCGACCCGCGCTGAGTTCCGAGTGGACAAAAACGGAATTATTCATGCTGCTGTCGGCAAAGCGAGCTTTCCGATTGAGAACCTCCATGCAAACTTCGCAGTTCTACTGGGAGCGCTTTTGAAAGCGAAGCCTTCCTCCTCAAAGGGCAAGTACTTCCGCAAAATTTCAATCTCATCTACGATGGGACCCAGCGTTTCTGTCGATGTCGCCTCCGCAATGAAACTGGCGGAAAAACAGTAGTTCGAATCATGGCGTTTGATACTAAAATGGAGGCGAGAGAAATCTCTCGCCTCTATTTTTTGTGTCTTTTTTATTTCATTGAAATGCCTCTTAGGAGTCGCCCAACAATTATTGCACTGGAATTTAGGTGAGTTTGA
>JAYVOT010000207.1:0-2269 GCA_043757795.1 Chthonomonadaceae bacterium
AGAGGAAAAAGAAAGAACGTGATCGCTATTCCTCTCCAGCTTTTGTATTTTTACGGCAAGGGGCTTGAGAAGACGGAGTTCGATTACCAGGAAGAGGAAAAAGAAGGATGTTGAAAGCGCTTGTATGCGACCCCATTTCAGAAGCGGGGATTGCGAAATTGAGAGAGATTCCAAATGTCGAAGTAGACGTGAAACTTGGGCTGAAGCCGGAAGAGTTGAAAGCGATCATCGGAGAGTACTCCGCGCTTGCGGTTCGTAGTGAAACGAAAGTGACTGCGGACATTCTGGCGGCGGCTGTGAAACTGCAAATAATCGGCAGAGCGGGAGTAGGTGTCGACAACATCGACGTGACTGCAGCGACGCAACGAGGCATCGTCGTAGTGAATTCGCCGGAAGGCAACACCCTTGCTGCGGCGGAGCTTGCCGTTGCGCTTTTGCTCGCCCTGGCGAGAAAAATTCCGCAGGCGGACGCAAGCCTTAGAAGCGGGAAGTGGGAGCGCAAAAAGTTCGTCGGAACCGAAATTTACGGCAAGACGGTCGGAGTCGTCGGGCTTGGTAAAATCGGTCGTAGCGTCGCGATTCGCATGAAGAGCTTCGAAACGACTGTCGTCGCCTACGACCCCTTCGCGACGCCGGAAAGCGCGCGAAGAATTGGAGTGGAGATCGTCTCCCTTGACGAATTGTATGAGCGAAGCGACTTTATCACCCTTCATGTCCCGCTGAACAACGACACGAGAGGAATGATTGGCTCCGCTCAGTTCGCGAATATGAAGACCGGCGTACGCATCGTCAACTGCGCGCGCGGCGGGATAGTGGATGAGGAGGCTCGGGCGACAGCGATTCGGAGTGGAAAGGTCGGCGGGGTCGCCTTTGACGTCTTTGTTGAGGAACCTCCAAAACCGGACAATCCGCTTCTCTCCATGCCGGAGAACGTCATAACGCCGCATCTCGGGGCTTCCACTGAAGAGGCGCAAGTCAACGTGGCGATAGACATTGCAGAACAGATATCGGAAGTCTTGCAAGGCAGACCTGCGAAAAGCGCCGTCAATTTGCCCGCAGTCTCCGCCGAGGAGATGGCGAAGGTGACGCCATATATCGTCCTGGCGACAAAAATCGGCAGCCTTCACACACAACTTGCAAAACAACACTCAGGGACAGGGCGTCCTATCAACGCGATCGAAGTAGTCTTCAGCGGAGATTTCGACGGCATACCGACCGGAAGCATCACTCGCGCCGCCCTGCAAGGAGTTTTAACTCCCGTGATGGATGAGCCTGTAAATCTGGTGAACGCTCCTATACTCGCGGAACAGCGCGGCATTCAAGTCAAAGAGACCTACACTCGCACATCCCCGGAACACCCGTGTTTACTCTCCATTCGCGCTCACTTGCCGGGCGGCGATAGGACGATCTGCGGGGCGGTTTACGGCTCCGAAATCAAAATCGTGCATATCGACGGATACAAAGTGGACATTGATCCCTGCGGACACATGATCATCGCTCAACACACGGATCAGCCCGGCATGATCGGACAGACCGGTACGTTGCTCGGCATCAATAAGGTCAATATCGCAGGGATGCATGTCGGACGGGAGGCGGTGGGAGGCAGAGCCACGATGGTGCTGCTCATCGACGAGCCTATTTCCGATGAACTCATGGGAATGATAAGGGCGATATCAGGCATGGAGACCGCGATGTTCATTACTTTGTAAAGGGTAGAGAATTGGGTCATCCGCCTCGATATTGCGGGTAGGATAGAGATGTTTAGTTAACCATATTTCGGAGTTGATTGTTTGGGAGACTCGCCTGGACTGTGCCGTTAGCGCAGTTCGAGCGAGTCTCGCAATCTCCAAGAATTCCAAAAAAATGAAAACATCCGTTGACCAACCTATGCTCTTTATAGTCGCGTCGCGTATGCAGAGTCATGCGGTTGAAAATTTGCATGCTTTGCCGCCTCTCCGCACAATATCATTAGCGGACGTATTCGGCTTGAACTGGAATAAAAACGAGCAAGATAAAAGAAGTTTAAATTCGCTTTTACGCAACCTTACAATTTCTTTGTGAAATGAAGACAGAGCGAGTCATCTACAGTGACGACGTCGCCATGTTTCAATTTGCGATTGTCATAGTGAAGCCCCTTGCCATCCGGCAGATATCCTCGCTTTGCGTAGAGAATTTGGGCTGCCCCATAGTCCGAATCCATCCCCACTCCGATTCCAGCAATCGGCCAGCGCGTTCGGATCAAAATTTCCGCAGCTTTCATTAGTTCAGA
>JAYVOT010000208.1:0-8312 GCA_043757795.1 Chthonomonadaceae bacterium
ATAGACTATTTAAGCCAGCGGTCAGCGACAAATGAGATTGAGTTCTGACATCAAACAAGTATCATTAAAAAAAAGTCTCATCAAGTCTGAACTCTTACCACTATTTAGAAAGCGAAAACGCATTGAACCTTAGCGAAAGTTACGATGGCATTGCGGCCGAAATGTGGGATTATATGGGCGGCGATACGCCGGGAGCCGATTTTGAATTCTACGCCCGCAAGATACGGCAAAATCCCGGCGTTGCGCTGGATTTAACTTGCGGCTCCGGCAAACATCTTTTGCGCTACTTGCAAATGGGTCTGCGTGTGGAAGGCGTGGACGCTTCAGAAACTATGCTTGCCGCCTGTATGCAAAAAGCAAAACAACAGGGCTTAGAACCTGTTCTCTATCAACAATCCATGCAGAGTTTTGACCTTCCCCGTAAATATCAGACCATCTTTATTTCAGCTGGTTCATTTCAACTGCTCGGCAATCGCGACGAAGCAAAAGAGGCATTGCGCCGATGCTATGATCATTTGGAACCTGGCGGACAACTGCTCTTTGAAACATTCCTGCCGGAGGAAGCCTTCAAGGAAGAAGCGAACTCGAATGTCGTCGTCTGGGGACCTACAACGCGTCCGAGAGATGGAGCTGCTGTGACGACGCACCTTTGGACGGAGAGCTCCGACCGTTTCGAACAGGTAAAAGTAGAGAAACGTCGATACGAAGCGGCTAGGGATGGACAGATAATTGAGTCCGAACTTCATACGATGACTTTGCGATGGTACTTCAAATATGAGATGATTATGATGTTGGAACAGGCAGGCTATGATGACATATTCATTCATGGAAACTACGAGGAATCAGTTGCGTCGGCTGAAAGTACCGAAATGATTTACAGTGCGAAGAGATAGCATCCGCTTGCAAATGGTGATGGCCGGCATAAAGGCGCTATAGACGCATTCTAGAGTGAAATAACGGCGAGCTTGCAAAAATCCTGCCTCGAGATTTATGATTACTGCTAACGTACAAATAACGAGCATACTTCATAAATTTTACAAACTTAGAAAAATGGTATAAATATCACTGAGAGGCTCCCTTCCATACATACTGGAAGGGAGTCTGTCTTGAACTACTGGTACTTGATAAATCCGCCCACTCGCGCAAGAACTTGGTCCGGCGTGATGACAAGGTCTCGTCCATCAGCAGCGCCAAGATTGGGTCTAGCGTTGTCATAACTGTTTGCTGTGACTGTGCCGCCCGTGTCTCCTTTCAAAGGAGCCGTAGGTGAGATTGGGTCGGAAACGATTCCCTGACTGGACAGGATGTTTCGTACGATTGTCAATATAGTCGTATGTCGCGCTTCAGTTCCCTGAATTGCAGCGGCTGTCTGTGAGTATGGACTTTTAACCGTGAGACATGGAAGCGCCCCAAGGTAAGCCTGTACTCCCGTAGCTTCCGCTTCCAGGACCAGATCGAGCACTTGCATTCGGGACATATTTTGTATGCCGAAGTCGTACTTCGCAGGTTTGACGGTCGTAATTGCTGAAGCCCCCAAAGCCGCTTTGAAGAAGTCGCGGTGCGCCGCTTCAACCGGACTGAATCTGCTAATATAAGCAACGTCAATCTGACTGCCGCTCAAACCGAGACCTACGATCGTCCCGACCGTTGAAGCCGCTTGCGGGTCTATTCCGCCTGTTGTGAGGCGAAGCAAAGCCTGGACATAAAGATCGGCTTCAAGGTCTTCCAGAGCGAGAGCGTAATTCAGCACTTGAATATCGCCCGAGCCAGGAATGGCGCTTGGGATTGCCGCATTTGCGACGGTCGGGATCAGAAGACTCGCAGCCGCAATTCCAACGGCGGCGAAAGTGGCTCCCCGCAGAAGACTGCGCCGGTTTGACGGTTCGGGAATTTGCATCTCATTCATTTATAGCTCCTCTTTCTAAAATATCGATCAGCGTATTTCTATGCAAAATAAGCGCCTGAGGCGGCTGTCAGGACAACCGATGGGGCAAGGAATTTCTCGAATACGTTTGCCGCTACTGTCGAACCGCCGGGCACTTCTTGCTCCCCTGCCGGGACGCCGGGGATATTTCGTCTCGGTCCGGGATCAAGACCGAGGATATATGCGAGAGCGGCGGAGTGGCGGCACTCGGTAGAATAAATCGTCCCTGCGACTTGCAACGTAGTGTTGTCAGTGAAGTAGGGAACCGCTCCCAGGTAAGCTCTCGTTCCTGTTTCCTCTAATGGATAGACATTGGAAAGGATCGTACTCAAGTCCGTTCCTGGACCGTTCGGGAACTTGTAATTTCGGGAGGCTGGAACAACCGGGTTTGCATCTCCGCCCAGAACAGTTTTCAAGAAGTCCCGGTGCGCTGCTTCAACGTAGGCGAATTGAACAAGATAGAGGTATCCGGGTCCTGCCAGTTGAGATGAGATGTTCCCGTTTCCCACTGATTGAGTGTAAGCGCTGCTGTTTGAGTTTAGCGGCGTCGTCAGAGCGAGACCGGAAGCTGCATTCAGGGCGATCAGGTAGAGCGCAGACTCGAGAATTTCCAAGCTGTAAGCATAGTTCAGAATAACAGTGTTGTCGCTGCTCCCGCCCACGTTCGGGAATGCGCTGCGAACGACGTCTGAAACGGTGTTGCTGTTGCTATCGCCTCCTCCGCATCCGGCGAGCATGGTCGCAGCTACGGTTCCAAGACCTGCAGCGCTCATTCGCGTCAAAAATGTGCGGCGACTTGTAGGATCCTGCCGCAATTTCTCGATATCTAACATTGATTCTTCTCCTTAGGTTTTTCATATCGATTTCGAGCAAATGGATTGATCATTAAAACTCAATAATCGCTTGCTATCATTTACGAATCTTGTGAAAGATCCGCTGAGACAAGTTGAATGGCGGGAGCATATTCAAGTCCATACCGCTCAACTCCAGCACTTGATGACGGAACCAGATAGCGAACGGCTCCTCTGAAACGGCTAGATCCACAAATACTTCCATCGGATCTTGAGCGCGCAGGTAGATGATCACAAGGTCGCCCTGAGGCGTGGGCTGTAAAAACCAGCTTTCACTGACGATATTTTTATGAGTTTGCTCATGCTCTCCCGCTCTTTCCTCAGAGAGGGTTTTGATGAACTGTGCAAGATCCAAGCGTTTGCCGGACCTGAGGGGAAATACAATTGCCGACTCTTGTAATATCATCAAATCGCCTCTTCACCGTCTAATGAACACGATGAATGATCATCTTACAATTACTGTACGCCGTTCAAGTAGATTGTAGCTTGCAAAAAGATTGACGCCAGGTTACAAAATCTATTTTTTTTGCACAATGCATCGAATTGAGAGGGAATTGCGACAAAACTTGGCGATTTTTCGAGGTTTTACTGCCGGGGGATAGTAACTCATGAGTTTGAGATGGATACATTGCAACAATGGCAGCGGAATTTTTTACGTTTACATACCAGGGGCGCCTAACATAAAGCGTATGCCCTAATATCGGCGTTCTTGAGCGTATTTAGTCTGCCGGGTCAGCGATCAAAGTCCGAAAAAAGTTTCGAATAAAGAGCTTGACCGCCCGTACGCTTGTAACAGAGTATTGAACAAAAATGAGGTAGGAGATAAAGGCGTAAGGATTTTAATGGAGTAAAACGTCAAACTGGCTTTTCGCTTCGAGCTAAATTGCATTTTCGTTCATTGCCAATATAGCTTACATATATCGCGGCATGAAGTAAAATCCGTTAATCCACAAATAATTTCAAAGGGGAATTGAGAACGAACTAATCCGTCATTTCGGTCTATGCATTCCCACTTTGAAACCGATCCTTATGCGACATGCAAATCAGAGTCCCATGACTCAAGTCATGGAACTCTGACGTGGGCTCAAAAGGGCGCAACAGGCGGCGCGCACTCCCTTGTACGCAAACGCGCCTACTTGTCGAAGTTCGAGTCGAAAGCGATGTCGGACGATTTGAAGTCCGAACGCTTCACGAATGCTGCGGCTTCCGTCGCGCCGTGTTCGCGATCCATTCAGCTGTCTTCCCACTCCACAGACAGAGGACCCTGATAATTGACGTAGTTCAAGGCGCGGATGATCTCCTCGAAATTGATGGAGCCGTGTCCTAACGAACGGAAATCCCAGAAACGTTCAGGGTCGCCGAAGTTGGAGTGTCCGCCGAAGACGCCGATCCGTTTCGGAGTATTCGACCAGTAGACGTCTTTCATATGAACGTGGAAAATACGATCTGAAAACTCATAGATGAACCGAACGTAGTCCACTCCTTGATAACCGAGGTGGCTAGGATCGTAGTTGAATCCGAAGGCGGGATGATGCCCCAACGCTTCCAGCGTGCGTTGAGCGGAGACGATGTCGAAAGCGATTTCGGTCGGGTGAACCTCCAATGCGAACTTGACGCCGCACTCCTGAAAAACGTCGAGAATGGGGATCCATCTCTCTCGCAGCAACTCATATCCTTTTTCAATTTGATTCGGCATGACAGGCGGGAAAGAGTAGAGCAGGTGCCAGATTGAAGAGCCTGTGAAGCCGTTGACGACTCCGACGCCGAGGTTTTTTGCGGCGCGAGCGGTTGTTTTCATCTCTTCAGCGGCGCGATGATTCACGCCCGCCGGGTCGCCGTCACCCCAGATATGCGGCGCGAGAATCTGGCTGTGTCGCTCGTCGATGTTGTCCAGAACGGCCTGCCCGGCGAGATGATTGCTCACTGCCCAGGTCTTTAGCCCGTTCTTCGCAAGCACGTCATGGCGCGATTGACAGTACGCGGCGGAGTTGGAGCCTGTCGCCTGATGCACGTCGAAGTGATCTCCCCAACAAGCAAGTTCAATGCCGTCGTATCCAAAAGATTTGGCTTTCGTTGCAGCGATCTCATAGGGCAAATCCGCCCATTGTCCAGTAAAAAGCGTAACCGGTCTCCCCATTGAAAAACTCCTCATGTATATTAAATTTTACGCACAACTTGGATTGCGTCACACTGAAAATGTTAAAAAACGAGCCATTTCATGTTCGAGCGCCTGGGGCTTGCATGGATTCATAGGTTTCAGAATCTCAATGCAAACTCCGCTCCGTCAGTTTGCGCTATTCCAGAATGTTCCTCATCCTGTTCATCCCGTTCATCCATGTGAAAAGCATCCTCTCGCACCTTCGAAAAGCGCTCTGTGATCTTCAATTAGCCAAGTCATTAGTAATGTCCTGCCCTGATCTCTATGAATCTCTCTTCGTCTCGCTATGACTTCTTTTCCGACTACTCGCGCATTCCTAGTTTTTCGGTCATTAGAAAATACGAATAGTTAGAGAGGAGGTCTTTTACACAGGACTAGAGGGACGAACTGAATGTCGACATACGCACCAGGTCAGCCTTATCTTTTGCATTCCTCCTGTCAATCCTCCACTCTGTCCAATGAGCTTTGGTCTTCCCGGATTTTGAAATTCTGAAATTCCCAAAGGAGCGAAGAGGCGTTTGTAAAGCGTGAGCGCTATTCTCGAACGGGGCGATCCGTTTCCCCATTCGGATGCCCGCCGTTCCAGTTGAAGATTCCGTAGCTTATCCTGCCGTACAAAAGGTCATGCGGACCGCCCGTATGATCGATATGAGCGAGTTTTGCCGCGAGACTGTGGCCATCCAGAGCGACGATGACGCTCTGCCCGTCATGAGATTCCGGATAGGGGATCAAGCCGTTCACCCGATCCGTCGTATCGCCGTATAGGTCGAGGGCGAAGGCGGTAGGGGTTCCTAACTGAAAAACTGGGCGCGTGGAAACGCGAGTCATCGCTCCCGCCTCCACAAGCAACGCCGTCTCCGAGGGGAGTTCAAGGTTTTCCGTCGGGAAGGGACCAGAAGAGAACGTGTTCCAGAAACGACGATTCAAGGCGTAAGAGGTATCTATAGGGCGATTTTCCGTCGGATGTCGCAACTTGGAATGAAACGGCTCGACGGGATTTGAAGGATTGCTGTAGACTGAGTCGTTGCTCACATAAGGGCGTATGCGATGCGCCCAACTCACCCACTCGCCATTTTTGTCTTTTTCAGCGGGCGGCGGCAGGCGATAGTCCCAGTCCTGCATATAGAGCAACAACGAGTTCCCAACCTTCCTCATGTTCGTCGTGCTGAGCATTCGCTGCTGATTGATCGCCTGCCACCTCCAGATCGGGAAGATAGACAGGAGGAACAGCGTCACCGCAAAGCCGAAAAACAAACGCTTTCGATTGCTGGTTGCGGGTTGTTCCGGCGACGACTGCGCTTCGTCAATTTGCATCTCCCTGGTCTTTTCGATTGATTCCTCCTCTTCTAATGGAGCCATTCATAGTTCTCGATTCGTTTCGCCCCCATAGCAAGCGGCGCAAAGACGCATATCCAGGTGAAAACAAGATAGAGAGATGTCGCCATTATATTGACCGATAAAATCTGAGTCGTATCCGTTATTTTTGTAGTGAATAGCCAGTCGACGGCAAAAATGGTTCCTGAGATAAAAACATAGGCGATGTAAACGAAAAAACCTAAAATCAGCCCCCACGCGCTGACTCGATGCGCGGGATTTTCATAGACGAATCTTGGAAATAGGGCGGACAGCCCAACCCCTAACCCGCAGAGTCCGGCGGAATTGCATGTCACAAAGAATAACTGAATGAGAAGAGCGCCCGGCGATAACCGAAAGAAAAGTCCGGTAATCAAAGTCAGCGCAAGCCCCGTTCCCGAAGACAACAACGTGCAAAACAGAAACTTGGCTTTCAGAAATGTCCTGGCGTCAATGGGAGCGGTAAGCGCCATCCAGAAACTCTGGCTCTCCAACCCGATGGATGTGAGCGAGAGAATGCTCGTCTGCATGAAGAGGACTACTCCGACAATGGCGGACGTGAAGAGGGAGATCTCGTTTCTGAGTTCGGGAGCCTGAAACTCAAGGACAAACGGAACGACGACTAGAATCATGGGCATTGCAAGTTGCGAAAGCAAAACGCTGTCTCTGAACAGATATTTCCAGTCCTTCACCATTATTCCTGTGATCGGATCGGAAAAAGGACTCCAGCCTCGTTCTCTCTCGGAGGCATTAGGCGAATTCGGTCGTATTTCTCCGCTCGTTTTGTTTGTGCGTCGGCTTACGAGCGGCGCAATCTCCTCTTCGGAAAGATTGGCTGCAGACAGGAGCTTGCCGCCCAAAAGAAGACAACTCCCGAATAATAACGCGTTCAGAGCGATAATTTTCCCGAATGCAAACATCGCCAATCCCGTTCCGCCGGGACTTCCGATATGAGTCAGGTAATCCGCGAAGAGCGCGGAGGGGATCCTATGCGCCAGAGGCGAGACGCTTGATGAAGCCGCAAAGGAGGAGTGAAGCGCCTCCATTGCGGGCTTTATCGGCAGGTGATTGACTTCGAGAACGATGGTGATGCAGACCCCCGTCGCCATAATCCCGTTCAAGGCGGCAATGGAGGCTCGCACTCTTTTCACCCCGATCAATAGAAGCGCCGTTAGCAAAATTAACGCTGTCAAGAGGGCGGGAGTCAGAACGAAGAGAACAATCAATAGAGGAAGAAGAAGCCAACTGAACAAGTTCATCGGAAGCGCTGCTGCGCATGCGACAATTGCCGGAGTTCCTATCGCAGTGAACTGAAGCGAGTTTGCGACCGTTGCATCAAGCAACTTCGCCGCCACGACTGCGCGAGGAGGTATCGGCGAGGAGAAAAGCAGGTTGTAGTCGCCGGATTGCAACAGAGTGGAGGCGACGAAAGGGACTGAGCCGGCGAAGAGAAAAAGAAAGAGGTAGCCGAGAAGTTGGAAGGCGGTTTCCGATAAGACTTGGAGATGCTCTGCTAGCTGAAAAAACAGATAAAATCCCAGGTAGATCGCAACAAATAAAGCGACTCCGAGCAAAACTAATCCAATTGCGAAAAGCGGGGAGCTGATCCAAGTTTTTTTCGTAAGATTTAGCGCGCCTTTAAGACGGACGCGTACCAGAAGCAGAAACATTCGCAATGAGTTCGCCATACATGAATTATACTCCAGTATAAGGCGATTGAGACAATTAACCGGCGCGAGCGCATCTAAACGGAACAATGAAATATCGGATGTAAAATGGAACTGGAGAATGCGCGGAATTTTCAGAAAGTAAAGTAGAAATTGAAGCCTCGATAAGGCGTAGCTTGTGTAACTTATACCGCAAATCAGAGGACGGAAGGCGCATCGAGCGATTTCCTGATTTTCTCTCATTCCGCCTCGATTCTGTGAACTGAGGTACAATAATTGATAAATGCAGCGCCAACGGGATGAATTGTCGTTCTGTATTTGGGAATTACGCTGAAGCGACAGACTATGGAGAAACAATT
>JAYVOT010000209.1:0-2265 GCA_043757795.1 Chthonomonadaceae bacterium
CTGATAAAAAAGGAAAATGGCGCATTAGTCTATCTCCCATGTCCTCAGGCGGACCCTACCTCCTTTCTATCTCCGGAAAGAATGAAATTCGACTAAAAAGCGTCTACGTCGGCGAGGTATTAATTTGTGCAGGACAATCCAACATGGAGTTCCCGCTATCGCTTGCAAAGGAATCGCAGTCTGCGATTTCGACGTCGTCGGATCCTCAACTACATCTGTATATTGTTCCGCATTCGATTTCGGCATTCCCCTTGAGTTCCGTACAAGGCGTTTGGGAAGCGGCAGAACCTGATTCCGTACGAAACTTTTCCGCTGTCGCTTATTACTTTGGACGCGCACTGAGAAAGGCTCTGAAAGTCCCTGTAGGTCTCATACAGGCGACGGTCGGGGGCGCTCCCGCACAAGCCTGGACTAGTAGGATCGCTCTGGAAGCGGAACCCCTATTGAAGCAATACGTTAGACGATATGAATCAGCGAAAATCGTTTATGCTAAAGAGATGGAAACGTATCCGACATTAAGAGAGAGACATCTCAAGGAGGTCGAGATCGCTAGACTCGACAAAACGACAGCGCCTCCTGCGCCAAAATCACCTGGAGATCCTTCCGCAAGTTCACGCAGTCCAAGTCTGCTCTTCAATGGCATGATAGCGCCTTTGATCCCCTACGGCATCTCCGGATGCATCTGGTATCAGGGCGAGTCGAATACGGGCGACGTTTCTCTGTATAGAACGCTTTTTTCCACGATGATCTCGAATTGGCGATCCGAATGGAAGCAGGGAGAGTTCCCTTTCATATTCGTTCAACTCGCCCCCTTTCTGAAACGACAGGACGCTCCTACCGAAAGCGCCTGGGCGGAACTGCGAGAGGCGCAACGTCAGACTTCAGTGGACGTAAAAAATACAGGCATGGCAGTCACCACGGATGTCGGGGAGGAAGGGGAAATTATACCGAGGCAAAAAGAGGTTGTCGGGGAGAGGCTAGCGGCGCTTGCACGAAAATTAATTTTTCGCCATTTGATCGAAGCATCCGGTCCGGCATATAGCGGAGTTTCATTTGAAGGCGGGAAAGGCGTTTTGACTTTTGCGTGCGGAGAGAGCGGACTGGAGGCGAGGAACGGAGTTTTGACCGGATTTACGATCGCCGGGGCAGACAAAATCTTCGTCAAAGCAGACGCCGCAATTGAAGAAGGGCGGGTTCTAGTTTCAAGTTCAAAAGTTCCAAACCCCGTTGCAGTCAGATACGGTTGGGCAGATTATCCGACAGGCAATCTTTGGAACAAGGCGGGATTCCCCGCTTCGCCCTTCAGAACCGATAATTTTGAACTGAGAAGAAAAGCGTCTGGGAGATAAAACGCTATTCTCAAACGCCGCTCATTTTTCAACCCTCAAAGTCAGAGGCAATGAGAATCTATCGAGAAGCACAAGCGGATTGTGCTGAACGAGAGCGTTCACGACGATCTTCGTTTCACCGAGACGAGCGTTAGGCGCGGCCTTCAATTCCAATTCCGCTTCCTTTTTCCCCGGTTCAAGTCGAACCTCAGTTACAGTCACCCCCTCCGGCAACCCGACTATTGTCAATGCAATCTGCTTTGAATAGTCCGTTGCGGAACTGATGGATACTTTCAATTTCGATGACTGCCCGGCCTTCAAAACGACTTCTTTGACATCCGTTTTGGGCGTGACTTCATTTGCGACAGTAACGACCGAATGCAAAAAATAGAGGATAGGGAGGGTCGTTTTCTGCGTTCCCTTCCAAATAGAATCGTCTCCTCGAATCAACTCCTTCACCGATTTTTTTCCGTCGACCATCCCTACGCCTTGAATATGAATTGGGAAGTCCGCCATTATCGCATTATTGTCTGTTTCAAGAATGAGAAGTCCTTTACTCACACCCGATCCAAGAATGAGTTTGGACGCCCTGACGCCTTGAGGCAGATCGTTCATTTCTATCTCAATGGGTCCATCCCAACGATCTCTTATTGCAGTCACTTCAAAAACGGAGACGCCTCCTCGTGGGATCGCTCTATTTCTCGTCTCTGTGGAAAGAGAGAAACCGGGCCGCGGCGGAAGTTGCGCTAGAAGTTGGTAGACTAGGTCTTTGCCAGTCATGTCGGTCTGGTTTTTAACTTTAAGATAGTAGTCTCCTGCCACTGTAAACGCCATCTCAATATGAGAATCTTTACCGGAAGCATCGTCGTTTTCAGCCAGAACAGATCCCCTGGCGTCATAAAGCGTCAAAATTGGATCTGAACGAACGCCGGATCTG
>JAYVOT010000210.1:0-2264 GCA_043757795.1 Chthonomonadaceae bacterium
CCAATCGTGAAATCTGTTTTGAACCGTGCCGTCATAAAGGGCGTCGCCTTTGATCGGGAGGTGTGAGGACGGCGCGATCACGCCGCGTTGTCTTTTCCAGGCGCCGCCAGCCGCTTTGAACATTGCTCCGACGATAGCTTCAGGCTCGCCATACAGAATCGCATCCGCTTTCGTGTCTTTTATCCAGTGATCGACAGTCGCCATGATGACTGAACCGAGCAAGAAAAGGCGTGATTGGGGAAATTCAGCTTTGATTTGATTCGCGAAATGAAGGTCTTGCGGAAGCGTCGCGATAGAAAGCCGCACTCCGATCCAAATTTCATCATCGGGTTGGGAGGTATCGGCGACTCTCTGGGAAACGTAACTGATCGCCTCAGCTCCGGATTGTTTCTCTAGAATCAGGTCAATGATGTTCGCTTTCAAATCGCAGTTTTCTGCGACAGCAGCAGTCATCATGATGTCCGGCGGGGGCAAGATGAGATAGGATTTCTCGAACGGTTTCAGTTTGCGAGAGACGCCAAGTCCGGCGGACTGAGACCTCTCATTTGAGTAACCGCGTCGTTCAGGGGGATTGATTAGGTACAAACATCGCATGATATCCTCCTTAAAGAGGGATGACAATAGTGCAAGAGAGAAATTCGGGAGTTAAAGGGCAATTGGCGTTTTCACCCTGGCGCAGTTCCCGCCTGCCTTCAAATTTCACGCAAGGATCGTTCGATAGTTCGTCTCTACAGCGAGCGCCTGCATTTGCGGAGTAAACTGGTTTATTACGCGCTGTCTGCCAAGCCGTCCCATTTCCGAACGCATAGGAGGGTTCTTCAGAAGAGCGATGAAGGCTTCCGCCAGAAGATCGGTATTTTTGAGAGGAACGAGAAAGCCCTCGCGCCCGTCTTCAATGATCTCCGGCAACCCTCCGGAAGCGAATCCGACAACTGGGGTTTGCATTGCCATCGCTTCGGTTACTGCCAGCCCGAAAGGTTCCGCGTGACTTGGCATCGCTAAGATATCCAGATCCTGCATCACTTCAGGCATTTTGTCTTGCCACCCCGCCCAGTGAACTGAATCGGTCAGCTCCAGTTCGGAGATTTTTTCGCGGATAATCGCTCCAAACGACTTTCCTGCCTCAGCCGCCAACAAATCTTCTTCGCCAATAATCGCCAGGCGAGCTTCCGGAACGCAACGCTTCACTTTCGCAAAAGCTTCAATCAGTTCCAGATGCCCTTTCCAGATCATTATTCGAGCGACAATTCCTATCAACGGGGCGCCAGCAGGAATGTTTTGCTCGCTCCGAAAAAGTCCGCATTGCGTCCTGTCAGGGTTGAACTTCACACTCTCCGTCGCGTTGTGCGCGACGCATATCTTAGAACTTACAACGCCTCCCTTCACGAACGAATCGCGCGTGAAGTTCGAAACGGCAATGATTCCCGAACAGGAATTTAATGCTGATTCGATTCCTTTTCCAAGGTAGGGATACCAGTTGATGTGCGCGTGGAGGACGTGGCGCGTGCCGCTCCACTTGCTGAGCAGGGAAGTAAAAATCGCATCTCGCGGGCGATCAGTGGAATGAATGATCTGAATACCGTTCTTTTTTATCCAGTGAACAAGCTTGAGAAGCGAGAGAAGAGCGGGAAGATTCTTGAGAGCGCCCTTCGCTTTCCCTATGGCTCCCCCGCCTGCCGTCGAAATTTCATGACCAAGATCAACGACTTTCAGGTGATTGGGAAGCACGCTACTCAGCTCATTTAAAGTTTTGTCCAGATCTCGCGAATGTCGATTTGTCGCAACAAAGACCTCGACTCGGGCAGGATCAAAATTCCGAATGAGAGAAAGGTGTACGGCTACATCCGCGCCCAGCGCACTACGCGTGTTCAGGAATAAAACCTTAATCTTGCCTGTTCCCGTAGTTTTGTCAGTGGGAGTGGAAATGGGTTCTCTCTCTTTCAAATCGAATCTAATATCAACAGCTTTGGAGGATAGATTAAAATTCAACTGCAAGAAACATGCCAAATTACTAGTTTTACCAGTATTTATTTCAGTTTTTTGACTTGAATTCACTATGTTTGTTAGAATCAGGAGCCAATTGCCATTTATTCAATAATAACAGATAAAATAGCTTTTAATAATTCGAAAATATTGATATATTATCTTTTTCGCAGTATTTTTCCTGGCAATTTTCCAGTGGGCATGTCGTTGTTTTTGACCGCCGTTCCATTTACGAACACATATGGTATGCCCGTCGGGAAGCGAAGAGGATCCTCGAAACT
>JAYVOT010000211.1:0-2263 GCA_043757795.1 Chthonomonadaceae bacterium
AACTTTCCTTCGCTGTTTGACGAAGTCGGACGCCTCGCGCACGAGGTCGCTCCCGATCAGATTTCACTCTGGAAGAGCGCGTTGCACTCTTCAAAACCCCCCGCTTTAGAATCCGCCCGCACTCATGTCTGGCTTGGCGAATACGCTCTCGCCTCGCAGGAAGACCCCCAATCCGCACTCTGGCATTTCCGAGTCGCTAGCTCCATTGCTAGCTCAGCCTTCATGACACAACTTCCTCTTTCTTCGACCCGAGAGTTTCAGGTCGTACTATCTCGCGCCGCCTACCATTCTGCCGTAGTCAGATTCTATCAGGGCGCTTACGCAGATTCTGCTCAGCGATTTATGCGGTTGGCAAAAACCCCCGGAATGTCTGGCGGATACGACAGAGGGAGCCTGGCGCTTTTCACGCGACACGCCAAGGTCTGCGCGGAGTATCATGCCATTCGGAGCAAGGCGGGAATTACGGAGCCGAAGAGTCTCGATCCGCTCTGCGGAGCGGAAGGACTTGCCGTCTGTTTGAAAGAGCATGGGCGCGCCTTCGACAAACTTTCTGTCCTCTCGAAACTCCGTGTGACGGGGCTTGGGAGCAATATGACCGACCTCGTGGCAGGCGTCCGGGCGTTGGGAATGGCTTCGCACATTGTCGCAGTGGATGACGAAGGACTCAAAGCGCTTCCTCTTCCCGCTGTCGCTTATGTGGAACACGATCACTTTATCGCAGTGGTCGAGGCGGATAGATCCGGAGTCTCCTATCTCTGCAGCGATTGCGGACCCTGGCCTGGCGGCAAGAAACATGTCACCTGGAGCCAGTGGAAACTGATGGAGACGAGCCAACTGTTGGCAGTAGTGGAGCCAGGAAGCGCGGAGGATAGGGCGCTGGCAAGCCTGAAGGCGAGCGCCAGGGAAGCGAAAACTGCAGACATTCAAGCTCAACCCAAACTTTCGGGTATGAGACTCACGACATTCGGCGCCAAAGACAACGCGACGATGTTGCGATTGGCGGCGCGTTTGAAGGGGCATGCGGTACTCGACATGCCTACGACAGGCGGTTGCGGCAATCGACTGGTTTCCCGAAAATGCGTTTCAGCAGTGAGATGTCCTTTCGACGGACCCCCGAATTGCGGCGGCGATCCGGTCAATCTCGCTACCTTGGAAGAGGAGTATTCGCCGCCTACGGATATCTCAGTCTACAACCCGACTGGGCCATCCGTGTCTCTATCCAGAATTTACAACAGCTATGGGACTGCTGGCTTAAGCGGCGTGACAACGATGCCGAATTTCGGACAGGAGTTTGGCGAAGGTTGGTCTCACAACTTCAATTCCGGGGTCGTAATTGAATCTGCTACGGTCGGATATGTTGTTCAACCGAATGGAGCGAGAATCCAATTTACAAAGCAGACAGTTAATCAAGCTATCACATACGTGGTTCAAAATGGCTACGCGATTAAAGTCGAGAATCTTCCTCTCTATGCGCCAACCTACTGGAAGATCACGAATGCCGATCATTCTTACTGGACGGCGGTTCGCCCTCTGGGAAACACCACTTCGGCATGGTATCCCATCTCACAACTTTCAGATCGTTATGGAAACTACATCAATTTCAACTATTCGGCGGGCGTGACTTCGCCATCCGGTTTGAATTCCCCGAAACTGGACAGCATCACCGATTCTTCGAATGTCGCGCTTCTCACTTTCGATCATGGCGGCTTAGGCGGCACGGTGCGAAAAGTGACGGATCGCTACAACCGAATTGTGAACTACACTTCCGGGGCTTTCGCAACACAGTATGTCGGTAACAATTACGCTCAAGGTTACTATGAGTTGACTTCCGTATCTCAAATCGGAGCGGCGGGAACGACGCCACCGCATCGGTTGGATTATGGCTATGCAAACTATGCCAACGGCGACGGCACCCCGAGCGAGATGTTGCCGTTGCTCCATACGATCACATCGCCTCGTCCGCCAGGGGTTGTCAACCCTCCGGTTGCCACCATCAACTACTCAACCAATAATCTGTGCTCTGTCACAAGCCTGGTGGATGCAAACGGGAATTCGCGATCCTATGTGGATATCGGCGGGATGAGCACACATGTTGTCATCAAAAAGCCAAACAACGCTACTGACTACAGCTACACGGCTTTTTATGACACCAATATGAGCGAGGTATCCAGAACAGACGGAAGCAACAACAAACTCTACACGTTGACGTTCAGCGCGAGTCCTTCCGTCAGCCCGTACAAACCGACGAACATCGCATATGCCA
>JAYVOT010000212.1:0-8292 GCA_043757795.1 Chthonomonadaceae bacterium
CATGAAAATCATGGTTCAAACAAAAAAGACTCTTGACGCGCCCCCTCTTCACTATCACCCGCGTTCGCTTCTTTTCAAGAGCCAAAGCCCCACCGCCACAAACACGAGATTCTGAGACCACGAAGCGACGAAAGGCGATAGCATCCTCGCCACCTGTGGGTCCCGGGGTTCCAAGTGTTACCTGTCCATCGCCGCCAATCGCCCCCACTCCGTTCCGTTTGACCCCGATGATTGTAATCGAGCGAATTTTCGTCGCTTCAACATCTCTTCCTTTCTTGTTTCCACTATTTGTTTTCATTCCAAAACGATACCCTATCTGCTCGGGTGAGTAGGAAGGACTCCGACTCGATTGTGTGGAAGTTATCGGAGAGACTTGAAAGATTTTGGAAAACTTTACTGGCGCTCCCATGTATTGAAGTATAGCTGGAGGATCGATAATGAAACTCAAAACAAAAACAAACCAGGGGTTCGCTTTCTGTTTGATGTCATTAGCGTTCGGTATTGCGCTTTTGTTTCGAAATTCGCCAACTCGCGAGACCCTGATTCCAATAGGAACTCGTGTAGTCATCAAAAACATTCAAGATTACGAGTGGCTGCCTGATGGCAAGCTGCTCGAATTCGAGTTCGATACCGGTCCGGTTGCAGGGTCTATCGCTCAAATCTACGACGTTAAATCGGGCGATTTCACTCCTCTCCCAAATATCCCGAAGGCAAATAACAAATCCTGGTCGCCCACCAGTTGCGTGTCGCCGGATGGCAAATGGTATCTGTCAAGATTTCGACCGGCAGCAAATGGGTTGCATATTCGCTGACTGCCACAGGCCAGCCACCCAGGCAGTGGAACTATTCATTGAAACCCGTCAAGCCGTTCAAATTTTCATTCGATGAAAATGCAGTCTGGATGCAAGACAGCAAATCGTTTGCAACATTTTACGTTCCCATTCAGGCAACTGGCTTCCATGATCATTCCCTGACGAATTACGATATCAATTCCCTTGATGGCTCTGTGAAAAGAGGACATCAAATCTCATCGAGCTACTCAAATATTATTCAGGATGAACTCATTCACAAGAACAATCATTTCTACACAACCAGGTGGATGCGAAAATACGATGCCGCATCTTTGCCGATGGAACGCAGGATAGCCGTCTATGATAGTGAGAATGGAACCAGGCTTTCTGACATCCTAGTAGACATGCCGCCCGAGAATGAAATTCCAACCACTCTCTCTACTTCTCCTGACGGCTCAAAATTCGCGCTTCTCTTTCAACGCTATCACAAGCTAAACCAGGTCGAAACAGTGATTAGTCAATTTCATCTTGGTTACCAATCGCCTTATACTTACGAGGGCAGTGAAATCTGGATCGTCTACAAGGACGGTCGCAAAGCGAAGCGGCTGGGCTACACGAAACAGGTCTGCGATAAGTTGAAATGGACTCCCGATGGCAAAAAAGTGACCGCTCTATTCAAATACACCCTCTACTCTTTCCCGGTGGACTGAACATTCAGGTGTGCGAAAGGAGTGAAATAAAATTGCGAATCATAAAAACAGCCTTTGTGCTGACATTTTTCAGTTTTTTTCTAATCTTCCTGAGTTGCCTTCTGAATGCGGAATGTCAACTTTCGAAGGAAAAGTCTCCTCCGAATATCCAGGTAAAACGTCTGCTAGGAAATCCGATGATCACACCGGAGTCCGACGAGACACTGGGGAAAAATATCAATGGGCCAAGTTTGATCCGAGTTCCAAAATGGGTCAAGAATCCCCTTGGGAAGTACTACCTCCATATTGCTGATCATAATAGGAGATACATCCGACTCGCTTATTCGAACCAACTCTCAGGTCCCTGGCATATCTATAAACAGGGAACGCTTCAGCTATCGCAATTCTTTTCCGTTAATCATATCGCCTCACCGGATGCGGTCGTCGATGAAGATCACAAGCGGATACGCCTATATTATCATGGCTTGACAACCAGCGGGAGGATGCAACATACACGAGTCGCTCTTTCACAGGACGGACTGAATTTTACAAAAGATTTGTATTCATGGGAGGCTCCAACCTTCTCTCCGACAGACTGCTGGCAGTCGTCGGAATCGCGCCGCGACTGAAAGAGTATGCATAGTTGTTGCAATGCGTTTCATATTGAGTGTCATTGGGAGCGTAAATTGTTCGATGTCGTGTGTTTGGGGAATCTGGTTGCCGACCTCGTCGGGCGTCCGATTGACTCTCTTCCTCCAAAAGGAACGCAGGCGTTGGTGGAGCGAATGGAGCTTCACACGGGCGGTTGCGCCGCGAATACCGGAGTCGCGCTGACTAAACTTGGGGCGAGATCTGCAGTTGCCGGGAAAGTCGGACGGGACGGATTGGGCGATTTCGTTGTGAATCGATTGCGCGACAGCGGTTGCGACATAAGGGGTATTTCTCGCGACGACCTGGTCCCCACTTCTTCGACAATGGTTCTGGTACACAGTGATGGAGAGCGCAGTTTTCTGCACTGTTTCGGAGCGAATGCAACCCTGAGCCTTGATGACATAGACATGGGATGGCTTTTTGAGACCAGAATTCTACACATCGCCGGCGCGCTAACTCTCAACGCGATTGACGGTGAACCAACCGCTCAAATTTTGAAGAAGTCGAAATCGAGAGGTATAGTCACTTCACTTGACGTGGTGTGGGACGCGCAGGACGAATGGTTGCCGAAAATCGAGTGTTGCCTTCCTTACGTCGATTACTTTCTCCCGAATCT
The DNA here is from genome assembly GCA_043757795.1 of Chthonomonadaceae bacterium. Lineage (GTDB taxonomy): Bacteria > Armatimonadota > Chthonomonadetes > Chthonomonadales > Chthonomonadaceae > JAYVOT01. The sequence goes on from JAYVOT010000212.1 coordinate 2,748, forward strand.
TTCAGAAGCCAAGATGCTCGCAGTCGGGTGCGAAGATGCGGATAGCGCAGCGCGATTTTTTTTGAACAAGGGGGTCGGGGCTGTGTGCATTAAGATGGGCGAAAGGGGTTCTCTGGCGATGACTCAAAGTGCATCTGGCGATGTCAAGACTATTTTAACCCCGGCTTACTCCGTAGAAGCGATAGACGGGTTGGGTGCGGGCGACTCTTTCAACGCCGGCTTCTTCGTAGGGCTTTTGAAAGGTTGGAGTCTCGAAAAAACGCTTGAGTTCGCTTCAGCAGTCGGAGCTTGTTGCGTCAGCTCTCTAGGCGCCACATCGGGCGTGCTAAGTTTTGATGAGACCATTGATTTCATGACAAACCATTCGTTCAGAAAGCCGGAAGGAAGATGAGAGTCGCTATGTTCACTCCGATGCGAGAACAGTGCGGCATTTCGGATTACTCCCTTCTTCTTAAGACAGCGTTGGATTCTCTCCCTGAAATTGAAGAATTGAGATTGACGCCTGCGCCTGAACTTTCCCCAAAATCCGGTATTCTTGGAAGCGTTTTGGGATATGGCGTGATGCAGAAACGTTTTGCGGAGCTTGGAGAAACTTTGAATGAATGCGACGTCGTTCATCTTCAACATCAGTACTTTTTGTTCGGCGGGGTTTCGCCGTTAAAAAATCATTTCAAAGCTTTGGCTGGTAGATTGTCGAAGCCTGCGGCAATGACAGTTCATGAGATCGCAACCTGTAAGGCTGAAGACAATTTTCTGCATAGGACGGCGATATCATGGGTGAACAAAGCGAATTTCCTTCATCCCGCGATTGGCGCTTTGATCGTTCACACCCAAAATGACGTTGATGCATTGATTAAAATTGGAGTTCCCTCTGATCGAATTCACCGCATGACTCATCCGGTTCCTCCGGCGCTTCCGATGCCGAATCATGACATCGCCAAAAAGGAGTTGAAAATCGCCGGGAAAACCGTTATCACGCTTTTCGGTTTTATTTCCAAAAAGAAGGGGCATTACGACGCGCTTAAAGCCATAATGAGTTTGCCGAAAGAGTTCGTCCTTTTGATTGCCGGAGATAGACATCCCGAGGATCGAACTGATTTCGTGCCAAACCTAAAGGAAGAAGTGAAACGACTGAAGCTGAATGAACGCGTTATTTTTACAGGCTTTCTTCAAGAAAGCTTCATTCCTGTCGTTATGGCTGCGACGGATGTCGCGATCGCGCCCTATCGAGAGACATCCGGGTCAGGTTCGCTAGCAAACTTTCTAGCCTATGAACGTCCCGTTCTCGCATCGGATATTCCTCCGCACAAAGAGTTGTTGTCTCAAAATCCAAACTGCCTCACGCTTTTTGAAAGTGGAAACGAAGAAAATCTGGCGAATCGTATTCAAGAGGTCGAGACAAATTCCGTGTTGCGAAGCGAATTGATGTCGGGCGCGAAAGCTTTCGCCGCCAAACATTCTTATCTTGAAATGGCGCTGCAAACAGTTCGAATTTATAAATCGTTGCAAAATTTGCGAGATTGATTTTGAAGAGAGGGCAGGCGCTTGCGCATAGCGATTGATGGAAGAACGTTGACGGGCAGATTTACAGGGGATCGTACCTATTGGTTGAACCTGATTAGGAGCCTCGTCGTTCTACCGGAAACGCATGATGCGGAGTTTCTCATTTATTCTCGGCTTCCTATTCCTGCAGGCGTGTTGCCGGACTCGTCTAAACTCAAACAGATAGTTCTTTCCTCCGTGAATGATCGCATTTGGATGCTCGCGACCCTTCCTCTTGCGCTACGTAAAGAGAAAGTCGATCTGTTGCATGTGCAGTACACGACTCCTCTCCCGTTCCTCTGCCCCTGTCCGGTCGTCACGACGGTTCACGACATCACATTCAAGTTGTTTCCTGAATGGTACGCTCTCAAAGATCGCTTTCTCCTTAATTTGACAGTGCCGTTGGCAATGAAACAAGCAAAATACGTTATCACCGTTTCGCACAGTTCACGAAAGGATATTCTGCGAACCTACGTGATCGCACCGGATAAAGTAGTTGCAACTCCGTTAGGTTTGCCGGAGGCGTTTGTTGCGCTTTCGCAATCTGCAGCCGAGGGAGTCACAAAAGAGGTCGAAGCGGAGATTTACAAGAAGTACGGAATAGCCCGGCCATTCGTTCTTTCAGTAGGCGTCCTCCAACCTAGAAAAAACAACCGATTCTTGATTGAGGCTTTTGCGAAAGCCAAGGAGAAATATTCGCTTCCTCACTCTCTTCAAATGGTTGGCAAGTTAGGCTGGAATACGGATATTTCCGAATTGAAAGCGCTTGCGAGGAAATCCGGGGGCGTGCAGGGCGCGGAAGGAGTTCAGTTTCCCGGATATGTCGAGGATTCGGACCTGCCGACGCTCTACCGGATGTGCGATCTATTCGCGCATTCCGCACTGTATGAGGGCTTTGGGATTCCGCCATTGGAAGCGATGGCGTGCGGCGCTCCGACGCTTGTTTCAGACGCCCCCGCATTGCCGGAGGTGGTGGGCGACGCAGCGCGAATTGTCTCTGTGCATGATCTTGAAGGTTGGGTCATTGCTATCGGAGAGCTGTTGCAAAGTCCCGAAGAGCGTTCAATTCTATCTCAAAAAGGGCGAGAGCGCGTCAAGCTCTTCAGTTGGAGCGAGACAGCTCGATTGACTTGGGAAGTCTACGGAAAGTGCGTTTAATTATAATTTGCACAAATTGAAGAGGAATTCATTTCGCGAGCGCCGGTTTGTATAAGCTTGCGATGCCTCGAATGAGTTGAAATGAGCTTGTGTCCCGTTGGTTCGTGAGAACTACGACCGAAAGTTTGTCGTCCGGAAAACGCGTAAGGTTCGCAGAAAAGCCGCTTACTGAGCCTGAATGCCCGACGACGCGATGTCCGTTCATTGATTCAGTGTTCCATCCTAACCCGTAAATCGCCGTTTTCCCCTCTGGAAGCGGCGTCGGCATCCACATCAATTCGCGATTTTCTGCGGTTAATACAGTTCCGTTGTCAAGAGCGACTGCCCATTTCGCAAGATCGTTCACGCTTGAGACGAGGCATTGGTCAGCGAATTTCCCCTCCTCGAGTGCCGCTTCTTGCGTTTTATCTTCAACCAAACGATAACCCGTCGCGAGTTTCAGCGACTCGCTCGCTTGCTCCTTCGGTTTAGTGTCAGTCATTTCCAGCGGTTTGAACAACTCCTCTTCCAGAAATTTGTCGAAAGATTTTCCTCCTCTATTTCCCAGAATCATTCCCAAAATAACATAGTTCGTATGGCTATAGCCGTATTTTTCGCCTGGTTTGAAGTTCAACGGCGTGCTGGCGGCTCGGTGATAAACGTCCGTAGAAGTCCATTCTTGCTTTTCTTCAGACCTTGGAATTTCCGTGACGTAATCCTTTATTCCTGAAGTGTGCGAGAGAAGGTGTCGGATCGTGATGGATTTCCAAGTTTTGGGAGTCTCCGCGATGTATCGAGAGATCGGATCAGTGAGATTTAACCTTCCGCGCTCGACCAACATCAAGATTCCTGCGGCGACGAATGTCTTGCCGACAGAACCTATCTCGTATTGAGTGCGGATATCGGCAGGCTTGCCGGTTTTCACATCTTCAACGCCATAGCCTTTTACCTTGAGGATTTTTCCGTTCCGGATCACAGCGATGGAAATTCCTGGAAGATGTCTTTTTTTCATCTCTTTCAACACGTAATCATCGGTTTTGTCCGCTTTTGCAAAGGGACAGAGAGAGGTTGTCATCAGGATGAAAAGAATCGATTTGATCATTGCAGAATTATAACACATATGAACGTTTGAGTTGACTCCTGGAATCTCCGGAGCTGAAATTGGAGTCCGGACTCCTTTGCTAAAGTGAACGCAGGCTTTAAAATCAGACTTAAGGACAAATAATTCGCTACTTTTTCAGGTTTCCAATACGTATTCATAATCATCCGCTTCAATCAGATTTACGAGAACAAGGTCAAAGCTCCGGACATTCGGACAACCGGACGCTGCAACCTTGTGAGGAGGACGAAAATGAATCATTCAGAACGAGCCGAGTTGGAACGTTGGATAGATATTATTACCGAGAAAGCGGCGAGTTTTGGTCTAGACTGTTATCCAACTCACTTTGAGGTGGTTCCGGACTATGTCATCTATGAACTTGGAAGTTACAGTCTGCCTGCGCGCTTCTCACATTGGACGTTCGGGCGAGATTATCATCGGCAGAAAACAAGTTACGAATACGGGATGTCGAAAATATATGAGATCGTTTTCAACACGGATCCCTGTCAGGCGTTTCTGGTCGAAAGCAACTCATTATTAGCTCACAAATTCGTTGTCGCGCACGTTTTGGGACACAATGATTTTTTCAAGAACAACCTCTATTTTGAGCATACGGATCGGAATATGATAGAGACTGTTCGACATCACGGCAATCGAATCAAACAGTATGAAGAAGAGTTCGGACTGTCGGCAGTCGAAGAATTCATCGATTCCGTTCTCTCGATAGAATACAATTTCGACATTTCTCTAACAGCTCCATTTCACCGGAATCCGCCTGAAGACCTTGAGAATCCCAAAAAGAAGTACTTGCCGACAACGGAATTTGACGATATCTGGAATGTGACAGGATCTGAAAGGAAGCCCTTGCCTGTTCCCGGCAAAAAATTTCCGGAGGAGCCTGAGAAAGATTTATTGGGTTTTCTGAGGGACTTCTCACCGGATTTGAAGAGGTGGCAAAGGGATATTCTGAGTATAATTCGTGAGGAGATGATTTACTTTATTCCGCAGATGCGGACAAAAACAATCAATGAAGGTTGGGCTTCTTTCTGGCATGAGCGCATAATGAATGAGCTGGACTTGACTCCTCAGGAGCATCTTGAGTTTCGAAAAATGCATTCCGGAGTCTTGTCGCCCGGATCGCGGATGTCCTTAAATCCTTACTATGTGGGATACAATCTTTTTAGAGACATAGAACGCCGTTGGAACGGTGAAGACGACTTTGATTTTCCGGAAGACGACTGGATGGGCGAAAAAGTGAAGCGTCCTGTCGGGCAGGGGATGAATAAGATTTTTGAGGTTCGCCGAAACGAGTCCGATACTGGATTTCTCAGGAAGTATCTGACTCAAAACATGGTTCAACGCCTGGACATGTACACCTATGGGCAGGAAGAAGTGGATGGCGAGATGGCGTGGGTGGTGCAAGACACGGATTGGAGAAGAGTTCGCGACACGCTTTTGGAGAGCATGACGAATTTCGGCATACCAGTGATCTATGTTTCAGACGGCGATTTCCATCATCGCGGGGAGTTGCTATTAACGCACGCTCATGACGGGAAGGCGCTCGACGAGGACTATTGCGAACGTACCTTAAAGCACATAGTGAAATTATGGGGGAGGCCCGTGCATTTAGAGACGAGGCAGGACGATATGACGATACGCTATTCTCATGACGGAGAAATTTGCGAGACCACAGTTTTCGGGTAGGGAACCAACGTTATGACCGGACTTTCGCCTCCCTCCCCTCTTGACGGCTAACACTGTAGCAAC
>JAYVOT010000213.1:0-2261 GCA_043757795.1 Chthonomonadaceae bacterium
TCTTTGTCGTAGTCGCTCTCGGTCTCTTCGATCTGCTTTTTGATCAGAGCGACCCGCCCTGAAATTTCAGTAGCTTCGCCCGCTCCGTCAACGATGGTCGTATTCTCTTTCGTGACGACGACTCTTTTTGCGCGACCGAGGTCCGTCACTTCAGTGTTCTCCAGCTTTACGCCGAGGTCTTCAGTAATGAACTTGCCGCCGGTGAGGATTGCGATGTCCTCCAGCATGGACTTGCGACGATCCCCGAAGCCGGGAGCCTTCACCGCGATGCTGTTGATGTTGCCGCGAATTTTATTCACGACTAGCGTAGCAAGCGCTTCCCCGTCGACATCTTCGGAGATGATCACTATCGGGCGGCCAGTGCGAGCGATTTTCTCCATAATCGGAACGAGATCGGCGATGACGCTGATCTTCTTCTCGTAAATCAGGATAAACGGGTCTTCGAGAATCGCTTCCATCCGCTCCGGATCGGTGACGAAGTAGGGGGAAATGTAGCCCTTGTCGAACTGCATCCCTTCCACAACCTCAAGTTGCGTGGAGGTTCCCTTGCTCTCTTCGATCGTGATGACGCCTTCGGCGGTCACTCGCTCCATCGCTTCTGCGATCAGTTCGCCGATTTCCGTGTCGTTTGCGGAGATCGTCGCGACTTGAGCGATAGCCGCCTTGCCTTCTACTTTGACCGAGCTTGCTTTGATCGCTTCGACAAGAGCGACAACCGCTTTGTCGATGCCTTTTTTAACTTGAAGGGGCATGGCTCCGGCGGCGACGGACTTGAGTCCCTCTTTCACCATCGCCTGCGCGAGAACGGTGGCGGTCGTCGTACCGTCTCCTGCGAGGTCATTTGTCTTGCTCGCCACTTCACGCACGAGCTGAGCGCCCATGTTCTCAAAAGGATTTTCGACTTCAATCTCTTTCGCAATCGTTACGCCGTCGTTGATGATGCTCGGGCTGCCGTATTTTTTTTCCAGCACGACATTTCGTCCGCGCGGACCGAGGGTCACTTTGACTGTGTCTGCAAGCGCGTTTACGCCGCGCTCAAGGGCGCGTCGGGCGTCTTCGTTAAATAGTAGGATTTTCGCTGCCATGTTCGTTATCTACTCCTTCACTGCCAGAACGTCGTCGAGGCGAAGGATCACGTACTCTTCCGAGCCGACCTTGATCTCGGTTCCGCCGTATTTGCCGTAGATCACGATGTCGCCGACTTTTACGTCAGGAACTTCGACTCGACCGTTGTCGAGAGTTTTGCCGGGTCCGACTGCGACAACTGTCGCCTCCGTGGGTTTCTCTTGTGCCGAATCGGGCAGAATGATACCGCCTGCGCTTTTCGATTCGGGCGTCACTGCCTTCACGACAATTCTGTCGTTTAGCGGTTTCAATGTTGCCATTTGAACAACCTCCCTGGTGTTTTGAAATTTTGATTGAGTTCGTTTCCGACGTCGGAGCCGGAAAAAAATGGTTAGCGCTCTATGCCATCGAGCGCTAAAGACAATTAGATTTTACTCTAAATCTACCGGTGAATGCAAGCGAGTCGAGTTTCTATTTCCAAAATAGAGACACTATTATCTCAACTCCTGCTCTAAAATGCTTCAAAAAGATAACTAACGGACCGAAGCCGAGGCGCTTGCCTCCCCATGCATTTCCTTCGATCCTTAGCAGTACGAAGATTTTTAGACAGGATTCACAGGATTGAATGCAAATCCCATTCTACTATCTCTTGCCCCGTACACTTCGGGACAAAGCTAATTTATTGGATGCCCTGGATTGAAGGAAGGAACTGAGAAGGCGATTGGGGAATTTGTTGGGAAATGAGTTTTTTGCACGAAACAGTTGGTAATTGAGGAGAGCGTATGTCAAAAACGATTGAAAACCAGATTCGAGAGACAGTTGAGAGCTTAGCGCCGGACTTCATCGCGACACGGCATTTCTTGCACCAAAATCCTGAGTTGAGCGATCAGGAGCGCAAAACATCCGCTCTTGTCGCGGAAAGGCTTCGCGCTTTCGGAATTGACGAAGTTCGAACGGGAGTAGGCGGCCACGGAGTCGTAGGGACTCTTCACGGGACTGCAACAAGTTCTGAAACCGGAAAGCTCGTCGCGCTGCGAGCGGACATGGACGCGCTTCCGATTCAAGAGACGAACGATATCGAGTACAAATCTTGCGTGCCGGGCGTAATGCACGCTTGCGGCCACGACGGGCACACCTCGACCCTTTTGGGAACCGCGGCGGTTCTCGCCCGGCTCCGGGAAAATTTGCCCGGCTCA
>JAYVOT010000214.1:0-2259 GCA_043757795.1 Chthonomonadaceae bacterium
GACCAGAAAGTTAAAGAGGAAGAGCATAAGTTCAAAACTGCGCAGAAAGAGACCGTTTTGATCAACGCAAAGTGGTCGGACTACTCGCGCGCTTACATGCCCTCGCTCAAGTTCAGCTCCGATCCGCTAATCGGATACTCAGGCCAAATCAATAACGGCGGGGTCTATCAACAACTGCAAAAAGACGGCACCGTGAGAAACTTCGGCGTGAAAGACCTTCCCGCTATCTGGGGAAAGTGGATCACAGCCTGGTACGACGCCCAATACAAGTATGGAGTCACGAGAAAAAACTCATTCCCGATAGATTCTTTCTCTACCGATCCGAACGAGATCAGCAAAATGACCTCCATCACTTTTCCGGCTGCCGGGAAACCCTGGCCCGTTACGCTGGAATGCAAATCGTTCGACAGTGCGATGCAACATCTGAAGCGCTTCAACCAGATTCAGAATCACGGAATGCCTGTAGTTGACAACGTGCTTCTCACCGGACAAAGCCCCAATTTGATTCTCACCTACAACCTTTCGTTCTACATCATTCCCGGCAGTGCGCCTCCGAAAGAGGATCCCACTATCAGCGCGGCCGGAGTGAGCGCTGGAGGCGGCGGGGGCGGAGGATTTGGCGGCGGAGGCTTCCCAGGCGGCGGCAGCGGACCGGGAGGCAGCAGCGGCGGAGGAAGTTCAGGCGGAGCCGCAGCGCCTTCCGGAACAGCCAAAGGCGCCAAAGGCGCGGAGTAGACAATCGAAATTCAAGTTTGGACGTTCGGATTTCCAAAATGACATTCGAAGAGGAGGCGATCCCGTTTGCCTCCTCGCACACCCAAGTTTCCCTTCTTCTCGTTCCGAGGAGAGGGTGAGTCTGTGTTTCACTACCGCCTTCGATAGGCGGACAAAGACGACTGACGAAGACAACTAAGGAAACCAGTATGAAGAACAGTTCATCGCTCTATACGTTTGCAGGACTTGGGGCGCTTTTTATGATTGGAGGAGCCTACCTTCTTCTCTCGCAAAAGCCGACGGTCGGTCAAGAGCCGGGCGGAAAAATGGGCGCTCCCGGCGGACAAAAAGGGACACCTGGCAAGACAAAGATAATTAGAATCAAGCCCGGGTCGAAAGACCCGTTTGCAGTACCTACAGCAGGATTAACCATTATAGTGCATCCGAGACTGGCAAGAGTTCGGCAGGATCCTTTCCTGGTCGATTGGAAACTTCCTACCCCTCCGCCCTATGTTTTTGAGGAAGTGCAACCCATTCGTCTTGCGAGCGACTACGTGGAGACCCCTCCAGCCAAGCCCTACGAAGTACGAGAGACTCCTGTCTTTCGCGTCTCAGGCATCATGAACGGCGACGGAGTTTACGCGATTCTTGAGACTCCCACTGGAGCGGTGATCGTCAAACCTGGAAGCGAAGTCAAGACGAGCATTGCGGACGCTGACGGCGGGACGCGAACCTATCGCGTCATGTCCATCAATTCAACGACTGTAAAGTTGAGAGCGGTTGTCGGCAATATTATCTATGTGCAAGACGTTCCGCTCACTGATGTCGGCATCGGCGGCGCTTCAGGAGGTTCCGGCCCGGTATCTAGTCCTGGCGGCGGATTCCCTGGCGGCGGCGGCGGATCCGGTTCAACTGGCGGCGGCGGCAGACGAGGCGGTTTTCCTGGCGGCGGCGGTAAACGAGGCGGGGCTCCTTCCGGAGGCAGCGGCAGCGAATAATTTTCAGTTATTTTTTCGAAACAGGAGGAATACGGCGAAAAATGTTCAATATAGCTAATATTTCTTCTGTTTTCACAGATAAAACTGAAAAACCCGATCCGTGCATTTCGATCAGGTTGTAACGCTTTCACACGCTATCACGTCAAATGACTGATATTGACTAACTATACCGATGTGCTTTCGCATATTTGGTTTTGAACGGGGAGACGGTTCATAACTCAACACCACGCGACTTGATTCAAGTCGCACTGTTCGAAGTTGAAATCGTATAGGCATTCGGATTTTCCGACTTGGAAAATCCCAACTTCTGACAGAGGAGAAAAATCATGGCAAATCGTTTTGCATTGAGCCTCGCTTCGCTCTCGTTGCTGACGCTCAGCGCGCTTGCTGTCCCGCAGATCGCAAGGGCGCAGGATCCGCCTGTAGACACGGAGACGACGGCTGGAGAGAAACTTAACTTTCCTGTAACTTTGGAAACCAAGAACGCCACGCTTTATGACGTGCTGGCGCTTCTATTCAAACAAGCGCATGCTCAGTCAGCGCTTGA
>JAYVOT010000215.1:0-8276 GCA_043757795.1 Chthonomonadaceae bacterium
TCGCCGGAGTTATAGAGGGCGCTTTGCGACGTGTGTGGTCGGATGTTGCGAATGTTCGCGCCGGTCAGACCATAAAAGACCTCTCGACGCTGTTTCAGAGCGCTGGAATTCGTGAAATGGTTCCGTTGATAAGAAGCAAAGATGTCATTGGAAAACGTATTTTTCGCATCGTTGTGAAGCCCTTCATGGACGCTCACACCTACGACAGAAAGCGAATCGAGCAGTGTTGCACAAAAATTCTGACTGAGGAAGGTGAAACAGTCTCATTTTGCGAGTACAATATTTTTCACAGAACTCGCCGGAAATTTCGTGAAACGATTCCTCTCACGATGAAGAATGTCGGATAAATTGCGATAATAATACTAATCTCATTCCAAGAGATTTGCGCCTGGAATTCCGAGGTCTTTTTACTTTTTTCTGCATATTTCGCGGCCCTCGAGCCGTGATCTTGTCCGCCAATTCAGTGATACTATTTCGTAATTTCTCGCCTCTATCCCATGTGCGGATTCTTCTCACATCAGCATGGAAGGATAAGAGACGATGGACAGGTTTTCCGACAGCCAACAGCAAAACAGAGTGACATTCTATTTTTTCAGCTTTTCAATTCAGATTGAAAGAGAGTTCTACACCACTAAAGTGGCTCCAATAATTCCTATAGTTGCTGGATGCATCGGAACTCTTATCGGATTGGTTGCGCTTGCATTCGTTACTTCACATCTGAACCCGAGCAGGTCTTCCTTTCAAAACAGCTCGAATGCTAAGGGCAGTGAACGATCCAAAATTACCGTTCTCAAGCCTGTGAGTCACGCTGACGCCAACTTGAAAAATTCACTTGTTTTGAAAGTGAATTAGGCGGGCACGACACGCTCTTACGTATTTGGCTCTCCTGTTGAAAAGCCGTTGACTGAAACCGAATCGCCAAAAGAGGAGTGAGTAGAAGACACTTATGAAGATTTTAGTTGTGCAAAAAAAAATCGGTTTGATTGCGACGTGCGTCTTCTTCGCTAGTTTGTCAATCGGCTCCAAGTCGGATTATGCGTTTGCCGTTGCAGATAGCTACTTGCACAATTCCTCTTCGCATTCAAACAGTAAGAACACGCGGAAATTTGCAAACGTAATTCCGATTTTAGTCTTAAAACAGATTCGCAACACGGGCGGAGCCTTGCTCAAGAACAAAAGCGGCAAACCCTTGAATGAAAGTTTGACTACGGGACTGTTCGAACTCTTAAAAGAGAGAAACAAAGAGGACTTTCTTCCCGTGAAAGGTCGTGCGCCGAATCGCGATGTTGAACAGAGGCTTTTCACGCTTGAAGAGGATATCTCGCACACGGAGACGGATGGCGAGGATGGCGGACCTTATCTCCTTACTGCGAGGCTCTATGAAGAGGATGGGAAGCGACATCGGCTAGTGGCGCAGTGGACAGGGTACGCAGACACTTTTCGCAACTTGACTTCGAACTTGCGAGGAGACAGACGAGTTTCCCGCGAGGGGTTATTCGGGATGTTGGCGGATCGACTTAAAGAGTCCCTTCGCACTGTCAGCGATAAGCAATACAAAAACGATTCTCAAGCTAAGCCTGAGTCCGTTAATCAAAACGACTCCCCGAACTCCTCCGATTCTCGCCCGCCTGCCCAACTTTTGGAAGTTGGCAACCTCCTGAAGAGCTGAACTCAATTCCTCATAAACAGGTCTTATTGAGAAGCGAATCGCAATTTATTCAAGCTTGTTTCCAGCTTTCCGGTTTTCCCTCTCAGATGGATTTCCTTCAAGCATAATCTATCTTCAAATGATTTCAAGAAGCGACAAAATTTTAAATAGTTGAGTCCTTTACGTCGCTGAAATCCCTCGAACGAGAGAGCTTGACTCTCGCAATCGATTCAAGTTATAATTTCTCATTCACTTTGTATTTCAAAGCGCTTTCAAATTCAACCGCAAAGAGCAGGAGAGGAGAACGATGCAACAACCGTTTGAAGAACCCAACGCACATGAAGCGGAAGAAAACCTGAAGATGATTCGAGATCTGATGGAACGCTCGACACGTTTCTCCACGTTCTCCGGGCTATCCGGCGTGATCGCAGGTCTAGTCTCTATCATCGGTTGCTTTGTCACTCAAGCAATGGGGAAGATAGATGAACGTCCCATTGAGTTCTTGATCACGTGGACTCTCGTCATTCTCCTCGCTGTCGGAGCGGATTACCTGCTGACGAAGCGAAGGTCGCATCGTGTAGGAAAACAAGTGCTTTCGCGATTGGGCAGACAGATGGTGATTGCTGCGACGCCCGGTTTAGGTTCGGGAGCGCTTTTGACTATCTATTTCATGAACCATAAAATGCTGGAGAATATCTTCCCTGTTTGGATGCTCTGTTACGGGATAGCCGTCTGTGCTACAGGGATTTTCTCACAGCGAGAAGTCACTCTCCTCGGATGCGTTTTTTTGATTGCGGGCGCTTTTTCTCTTCTTTTGCCGGTCTCCGGTCTGCTCATGATGGCGATTACATTTGGCGGTTTTCATATCGTCTATGCGATCCTTATGTCTCGGAAAGAAGGCTGGTAGGTCAAAAATTGGAACCTAAAGCCTTGAGTTTAGACAACATTATTCCGAAACACCCCAACGCGTCGCAGGCGGTCGAAGCCATCGAAGCGGTGGGAACTCTTGATGACGCCTTTTTGCAAAAAGCGCGTCTTGGAATTATGTCGGCTCTATTGGCGCTTGGTGAAGCGGATTTCAAACTGCTTAAAGAGGCTCTTTCACTCTCAGACGGCAACCTGAGCACGCACCTCGCCGTTCTGGAAGATAAGGGCTATATAGAAGTGAGGAAAGAGTTTCTGCATCGTAAACCGAGAACCACCTACTCTCCGACTGTCTCCGGACGGGCCGCTTTTCAACTCTACTTATTGACGCTTGAGCGCATTATTCGAGCGGCAAAACCTTGATTAATCAATTTCAAAGCAATGTTTTTCTTTCGCGGAATTTTATCAATTGGAGGAAGCCGATGAGGTTTGAAACAGAAACGGAATATCTGGCGGAAACCGGCATTCAAAAGTACGCACAGGTTCGAGGCGAAGCCGCCGCAAATTCGCTCCAATCCCATGTTCGATCTATCGCAATAATCACTCACTTCAATTTGCTGACGATGAGCGATCTGCTCATAACGCCTCCGCATCCGACACCGAATGACTTCGAGTCCAGACTCGTTTCATTGTTTATCTAAACTCAACTTCGCATAAACTCTTACTACTTACATTTTGGAAGCGCTTCCAGTTTTATTATCCATTCAATATTTGCAGTTAGCGAACAAATTTAAGGACACAATCTTCCGTTTCTTACTCGACATTGCGGCAATGGCAATGGAATCAGCCCGGTTTGAGGTAAACTTTAAGAACAAATGCATTTGTCCCACTCTAAGGAGAGACCCCATTTTGAAGACTCTATTCCTCAGCCCGCCTTCGTTCGATGGATTTGATGGCGGCGCCGGAGCCAGATATCAAGCCAAACGTGAAATCACTTCATACTGGTTCCCAACCTGGTTGGCTCAACCTGCCGCCATGGTTCCCGGCAGCAAACTGATCGACGCTGCCCCGCACCACCAGACCACCGAAGACGTGATGAAGATCGCAAAAGATTACGAACTCATCATCATGCACACGAGCACGCCTTCCCTCGCGAACGATGTGGAGTGCGCACGACAGTTGAAGGCGCAAAACCCGAATGTCAAAGTCGGATTCATCGGGGCGCATGTCGCTGTTCTGCCGGAGAAGACTCTGGCGGACAATCCGGTAATTGACTTCGTTTGCCGACACGAGTTCGACTACACTTGCAAAGAGCTTGCCGAAGGACGCGATTGGAAAACGATCACCGGACTGTCCTGGCGTGATGCGAACGGCGAACTGCAACGAACGGAAGACAGGGAACTCGTGCCGAGTTGGGACAAGATGCCGGGCGTTTTCCGAACCTACGAAGACAACCTCAAAATCGAAAACTACTTCATCGGCTACCTGCTCCACCCCTACGTCTCCTTCTATACCGGACGAGGTTGCCCCGCGAAATGCACCTTCTGCCTCTGGCCGCAAACTATTGGCGGACACGCCTACCGGACGAAATCCCCGGAAGTGGTCGGGCGCGAAATGGAAGAGGCGAAAGCGATCTGGGGCAGCAAAGTTCGCGAATACATGTTCGATGACGACACCTTCACAATCAACGAACCCCGAGCGATCGAAATCAGCAAGCACATGAAACGACTCGGACTGACCTGGAGTTGCAACGCTCGCGCCCACGTCAAATACGAGACCCTCAAAGAGTTGCGAGACAACGGTCTGAGATTGTTGCTTGTGGGATTTGAGTCCGGCAATCAGGAGATTCTCAATCGAATTCGCAAGGGAATTAAGCTCGAAATGGCGCGCGAGTTCATGGCGAACTGCAAAAAACTCGGCATCAAAGTACACGGAACTTTCATCATCGGACTGCCCGTAGAGACGAAAGAGACGGTCGAGCAGACGATTCGATTCGCGCAAGAGCTAGACCCTCACACGATTCAAGTCTCTATCGCAGCTCCCTATCCCGGCACTGAACTTTACAATCAGGCGGTCGCCAACAACTGGTTCGCACGAGAAACCCTCATCTCCAATTCCGGCATTCAGACATCAACGCTCTCCTACCCGGACATGTCTACGGAAGAGATTGAGGACGCTGTCGAGCGCATGTATCGCCGATTCTATTTCCGTCCGAAAGTCTATGCGCGAATGGTCGCTGAGATGATCACCGAAAAACAGATGTTCCTGCGACGGCTCAAAGAGGGCAAAGAGTTCTTTGGCTATCTCAAAGAGCGCGGAGAACAATCCAAACAGCGCGGCAGAGAGACCGTTTCGCCTCGTTAATACCGACCTGTATCGACCACATCGAACGCAATATAGCCCCGCCCGAAATTTCGGGCGGGGCTATATTCTCATAAACTTCATTGAGAAAAACCGCTTCTCAAATTGCCAAATTGTCAAGTTTAAAATCAAGTCCGATATCAACAACTGTTTGGAATGCTGAGAAGGAGTTTCACAGAAGCTCAGGACTCATATGCGGACTGCATAAATACAAAGGCGGACTTTTAATAACAGCCTAACCTCGGGCTGAATCAGTGTCTGTTGAAGAACCCTTTAATCGTAACTGCCGGGATCGTTGGCGATATTTGAGACGATGCCCAGGCGTTTTAACTCTTGCATCAGCTTGGAGGCATCGGCAAGGATGACTCGAGCGAAGCGTTGCGTTTCAGGATCGTTCTTGCGCCGAAGAAGTTGCGCGGCCGAGCAGAGCGACGTGATTGGTCCAAGCAACACGTCTTCATTGATGATATGATCCGGAAGCATGTTCCCTGCCTGCTCGAAGCTGACTTTTCCAGCGTGACTCGGAGGGGCGGGGACGAAGTCTTCACCTCCGGGCAAATCAGGAGCCATTGAAAAATCAGGTTCGCCCGGAGTAGAAGCCGTTTTAGGAGGCATCGGGGGGACTGGGGGCGGCGGAGGCGATGAGGTTAGCGATTCGGGCGCAGGTCCGCCGAATTCTCTCGCCTCTATCTCGCGCAGTTCTCGTGCGATGGCGCGATAGAGCGGAGTGTCATCCATGTTTTTGTCGGCTGATACCCCGTAATCTTTTCGGTTGATCCCATAGAACATGGGATCGGTTGTGGCATAGTTGACAAACATGACTGCGATGAACTTTTGGAAGACGAACCTGTCGAACTGATACCTGCTTGTGTAGTTTTTGTCATCCTTCACGCTTTTCAAGACTTCGTCAAAAAGCGAGACGATGAACTCATGAGGAGGCAGGTCCTCCAACTCTTTTACATCTCCGTAATTGAATTCGAAATAATATAATAGCTCATCCGAATTGTGATGTCCCTCCGCCTCCGCCACCGATCGAAAGACAGTCAGCTTCATCATCGAGTCCAAGTTTTGGCGTGGGTAGCCCTTGTGGACGATCGCTAGAGAGTACTCTTTGAATTCAGCGTAATCCGTTCCCAGAAACCACGCCATTTTTCTTGAGATTTTATCTCGGAGTTCATTCAATCTGCGAACTAGGTTCAAACGCGCGTCGTCGATGATCTCCTTCATTTCCGTCCGAATCGGGTCGTCGGCAGGGAAATAGTCCAGAGTCTCGAAAGTGGTTCGGATCACGGCGAAGTCGTTCAATCCGTCTTCAAGGCAAGGATATGCGATGCCTAACAAGAGGTCCTCCGGGATTTCGTCAATCATATCCGCGTTGTTGATTCCCCGATCCGGGTTCACAAGGCAATAGAAGCGATTTTTTGTCTCGCTGCTTTTAATCAGGACAACGCGACGGTTATCGCTTTGAGTGTTCATAGTCATTTTTGGATGCGCCCTGTCGCCGACGTTGGGATTGGAAGTTTAGAGTTTTGGAGTAGATTGGAGTTCATCTGTTTGAATCTGAAAAAATTTCGTTCGGATTTATTTAATAAAATTATACGACAGTCCATAGTAGAGATGGTTGTCGAGACTGTAAGCCTTCGCTTCAAGTCCGCTTATCAACGGAATTGTCACGCTCAAGTTCACTTTTCGGCGGTAAACTTCCGCGTTCAAGCGAACTCGATTTCTCAACTGCGCTTGAATTCCAACAAAGAAACCTGCGATGCGTCCGGTTCCAACTCCAAGATCGAGTTTTAATTCTCGGACGATTTTGTATTCGTCATCTGAAAGCGCAATGGATTTAGAGCTCGCAAGATAAAAAGCTCCATGCTCCTCCGAGGTTCCGAACAGATCGCGAACTCCCGCGCTGATAGACGGAATTGCGCGATTCAATGAGTAATAGATCGGATATTGGACGTTGAAAGCATACCCTTTCTTACTTGCATTGCGTGAGTCGATTCGCTCAATCTCCAATTCGATACTGGAAGGGCTTGAGTATTGCAACCACTGCCGATTCGAAAGCCCCTTTTCTCCTGTGATTGCAAACTGAGTTTTAGAGCTATTCGGAGAGAGCGTTTCGCCATTGGGTGAGAGAACTGTGCGATCCGCAAAAGCTGCGATTGAAATCGCCAACAAGAGCATTGAAATGGAAAAAGCGCTGATTCTGACTCTCATCTGTCCTCAATATTCTTCAAAAAACTGCGTTTATTTCACAACATAAGACTACCGAGAGGCGACGACGGTTCCAATTGAAGTTTCAATCGGCTCTTTTATCCGGTTCATCAGCTTCTCCATGCGACGCAAAGCCTCCTCCAATTGGGGGACGGAGGTAGCGTAAGAACACCGCACATGTCCCTCGCCGGACGGTCCAAAAGCGGATCCGGGAACGACCGCGACACGCTCTTCCATCAACAATCGCTCCGCGAACTCTTCAGAAGTAAGTCCGGATCTTCGAATGGAGGGGAAAGCGTAGAACGCGCCTTTCGGTTCATAACAGTCCAATCCGATCTCATTCAAACCTTTGACAAAGAAACGACGTCTGCGATCATAATCTTCGACCATCGACAAAACGTCTTTCTCCGCGTTGTCGATCGCCTCGATAGCAGCGTGCTGAGAGACTTGCGGGGCGCAGAGCATCGTATATTGATGTACGCGAGTCATGAGCGAACAGATCGGTTCCGGGGCGCAAGCGTATCCTATGCGCCACCCTGTCATCGCATACGATTTTGAGAAGCCGTTGAGAACGACTGTTCTCTCTCGTGCGCCGGGAAGCGTTCCGAGGCAGACGTGTTCGCCTACATAGGTCAATCGATCATAAATTTCATCTGAAACAAGGTAAAAATCGGCTTTCTCCGCTAGTTGCACGAGTCTCATCAGATCTTCGCGAGACTGTGTCGCTCCGGTGGGATTCGCTGGCGAGCCGATCAACATCGCTTTCGTTCTAGGGGTGACAGCGGCTGATACGCGCTCTTCGTGCAACCTGAAGCCGTCGCTTGCGTCCGTTTTGACAAGGACAGGAACTCCGCCTGCGAAGAGAATGGTCGGTATGTAAGAGACATAACAGGGTTCGGGAACGATCACTTCATCGCCAGGATTAAGAAGCGTGCGGAGCGCAAGATCGATTCCTTCCGAAGCCCCGACCGTTATCAGGCATTCGGTTTCAGGATCATAGTCTGCGCCGTATCTAGTCGTTAGTTGCCCGCAGATTTTCTGCCGCAGCGAAAGCAATCCGCTATTGGAAGTGTAAGAGGTATAGCCGCGTTCCAATGACCAGATTCCCGCCTCGCGAATTCTCCAGGGCGTCACGAAATCAGGCTCGCCGACTCCTAAAGAGATGACGTTTTCCATCTGTTGGGCGATGTCG
>JAYVOT010000216.1:0-2257 GCA_043757795.1 Chthonomonadaceae bacterium
TTTTCGTTGAATAGTCCCAGGAGGTTGGTCCATAGGGTTCGTTCTCCGTGATGGGCAAAGTCGTCGCCGGATGCGCATAGACATCCACTGTCGAACAGACAATCATCTGCCCGACCCTTCCTGCGAATGCGCGGGACAGACTTATCGCGTCTTCAGGCTGATAGTTCACCATGTCGATCACGACGTCGAATCGCTCCAATTCCCGCATTTTGTTCTCAAAAGCCTGATAGTCGGTTCTGTCCGCAACGACTTGCGCTACGCCTGTCGGAAGCTCCTTTTGTCGTGTGGCCCGGTTGCAAACAGTGACCTTATCGCCCCTCCCAGCAAACTGCGCGACAAAAGGCGCGCTTATCAAGCCTGTTCCGCCGATAACGAGTATCTTCATGCTCTTCTTCCTCACTTAGCAAAGCCGCCGACAAATGCAAGGACTTCGTCTTGCCGAATTTGACTCCAAAAATTAAGGTGACGTTCTATCCCTGGCAAGATTTACGCCTAAATCCAGTTTCGTAGTTTCATGGCGCCCTCAGGAAACCATGAAACTGGAATCTACCTTAAAACGTGAGTTTTAACGCCTAACCGTCCGCACTTTTGGTATAATAGTAGTTCACGCACGACGCGCAGGAGATAACTTCACCATGACGATGACGCTTTACAACACGATGTCCCGAAAAAAAGAGACTTTCACCCCGGTCGATCCGCCGAACGTCAGTCTCTACTGTTGCGGACTAACCGTCTACAACTACGCGCACATCGGGAACCTGCGCACCTACGTCTTCGAAGACATCCTTCGCCGCACCCTCTCATTCAACGGCTATACGGTGAATCACATTCAAAACGTGACCGATGTTGGGCACATGACGACCGATGCGGACGCCGGAGACGACAAGATGGAAGTTGCGGTGAAGCGAGAGGGTCGATCCCCCTGGGAGATCGCTCTCTTTTACGAGGACGCCGTCGTAGCGGATTTCAAACGACTCAACATACTGATTCCAGAGCAAATGCCCCGCGCCACGGACCACGTCGTCGAGATGATCGAGCTGATACAGCGACTGGAAAAGAGGGGTTTCATCTACGTCACGCCAGGCGGAGTCTACTTCGACACCTCGAAATACCCGGACTACGGCAAGCTCGGGCGGCTGAACCTCGCCGAACAACGGACGACGCGAGAAGAGGTCATCACCGACGAAACGAAGAAGAATCCGCAAGATTTCGTGTTATGGTTCCTCAACAAACCGACGCACATCATGCAGTGGGAAAGCCCCTGGGGACCCGGCTATCCCGGTTGGCACATCGAGTGCTCCGCGATGTCCATGAAATATCTAGGCGAAACCTTCGACATTCACTGCGGCGGAATCGATCATATTCCGGTGCATCATACGAACGAAATCGCGCAGTCCGAGTGCGCCACCGGCAAAACATTTGTCAACTACTGGATGCACGGCGAGTTTTTGATGATGGGAAACGCGAAAATCTCCAAGTCGAAAGGCGGCTCGATCAACTCGCTGCAATCCCTCGTAGATGCCGGATACGATCCCCTCGCCTATCGCTATTTCTGTCTTCAGGCGCACTACCGCTCAGAGCTGAACTTCTCGTTGGAGGCGCTGGACGGCGTGACTTCGGGGTTGCGAAGAGTCTACTCTTTGCGACCTGAAACCGATCCGCTCGCGAACTTGCCGGAAGAGTACGCGGCCGCACGCGCACGAGTTTTGGAAGCGATCAATGACGACCTCGCCCTCCCGACTGCCGTGGGAATGCTGAACTCGTATGGCAGCTACAAGCTCTGGGTAGAGTTTGACGCCATACTTGGCTTAGACATCGAAAAGAGAGCCAATCAACTGGAAGAAGCTCTTCCTGCAGAGGTTCTGGCTTTGATCGAAGCGAGAAACTCCGCTCGCGCAGCGAAGAACTGGGCGGAATCCGATGCGACAAGGAACGAACTGATCGGCATGGGTTATGAAGTGGGAGACGGGCCGGAAGGGACGATCGTCAAGAAGCGAATGCTTTGAACGTAGCTAATTGCGCAACTCTCCACCTGGTGCGCTTTCGTTTCCATAGTTGGAGACTGTTCGAGCGCCTCTCGCAAAAATCCAGTTTCATAGTTTCATGCTTCTCTAAGGGCGCCATGAAACTATGAAACTGGAATCTGTCTTAAAGCGTGAGAAAACGGGATTGAAACCTGTGTAAGGCGCGTCTTCCACTTGCTCATTCCTCTTCTACTTCCCTCGGATACTTGTTCTTGTGCTCTCGTTTGACCTTC
>JAYVOT010000217.1:0-8271 GCA_043757795.1 Chthonomonadaceae bacterium
CCAAACTTGAGCCTCTTTCGTAATCGTTTCCAGGTTCGCTTCTTCGTCGAACGGCAACTTCAGGGCGACTTGAGTCGTCAAGAGCGCTCCACGACGTTCCGCTAGCCAAACGATTCCGGACGCTCCCTGACCCAGTCTTTTAACAAGAGTATAGGGTCCTATCTTTTCGTTAGGACGATACATGCGTGAGTCAACCTCCCGAGGACATACGAACGGGAGCCACAAGGTCGAATGGAGCTGATCTTGCGCTTACTTGAAGTCCTGAATTCAATTTTGAGAGCAAAAGCAGTCTTGCCGATGGAACAGCTGAAGCGGAGTTGATCGGGGTCGCGTGAGTAAAATCGCACCGAAAGCATCTGGATTCAACGAACTCCTTATCATACAATTTTTTTAGCGAGATGTCAATAGCTTCGAAAGCGTCTTGAGTCTCGAGGAATACGGAGTGCAAACGTGAAAATACGCGAAAGATTTCGACTGTTTTTACGCGCTTTACAATGTCTACGAACTTTAGGAGGCATTGTGACTCATGCGCAAGCAGCTAATTTCGAGTCCTGCCAATCGAAATGCTCCTCTATGATCTCGCCGACGACTCCTCCGAAATCGACTTTCAGTCCTGCCTGAATCGGGAAACTTCTGCCGGGAGGAACTGTTCTCAAGACGCCTTCGAATGAGATCATCGTCCAATCGTTCTGCGTCAGATTTTTGATTCCCCATTGAGAAGGATTTGCGGGATTCTGATTGACTTTTCCTATCGGTTCCGAGAAATCTAAGCCGCCCATCCCGGTGAGATGATAGCGATAGAGACTCGTGTTCCGGTTCAGCATGACTCTGGATTTGCCTGCTTGAAGTGAAAGCGGAACGATGAGAAGCTGGTTGCAAGACCAACAAAGTCCGGGATTTCCGTTTCGTTCCGCGCTTTTATCCGGACAGTGGAAGTTCTCCTCGCCGCAATCGCAAATGATGATAGAGTCTCTCAATACCCCTAAAGCGGATCGCCATTCGCTCTCGCGGACTCGACGTTCAGGTCGATGCAACCCTTCAGTGAAAGCGCGTATGAATAGTTTGCGGATGTTTCTGGGATAGAGATTCCAAAAAATGATTGCGTTGTCGTGCAATCCGATCACGGGAAAATTTGAGGTGTCGGTCGGATCGAAAATGAAGAGAGGATTGTCGCCGTAGAGCCTTCTCATCGCAGGCAAGTCCAAACATTTGATCTCGTTCTCTTTCTCGCCTTCAAGAGGGTGATGAACGAGCAACAGATAAAACAACAGAACCGACAGGGAAAACAGATCGGTTTGAGTGTCCGGATCCGCCTCGTCGCGCACGACTTCAGGAGCCATGAATCGCGGCGTGCCCATCACGCCTGAGCGTTTATCGCCATTGATCGCGACATTGTCGTTGTCGCAAATCAGTATTGCGCCAGTTTCCACGTTGAAAAAAACATTGCCGAAAGAGACGTCTCTGTAACAGAGTCCTTTTGAATGAAGTTGCAGAAAACTATGCGCGAGTTCAATACAGGTGGTGATAAGGGTATGAAAAGACGGCTCAACGCGTCGTTTCATCAAGTCGATGATGCTTTTGCACTTGGGGTCTCTAAGCGGCATCAAGTAGCCGAATCCCGGTTTTCCAGGAATGGAGACCATCTCCATCGGCCAAAGAAATCTCTTGTTTGGGGGGCCGAAGCGAATCAACGACTGAATCGCTCGACGTTGCTCCACTGTCGCCTGGTGCGGAAAATACCATTTGAGAGCCACTGAGACTCCTTGCCAAACGGCGCTGTAGACTTCGCCCTGACCGCCGCTTCCAATTAAATGGCTTACGATACAGGGTTTGAACGACGTATCAGTATAGACTGCCTGATCGGGGTGTAGAAGAGCGCTCATTCAACCTCTCGCTTCCATCGGAAAATTTTTGCAGTTTCTGCATTCGCTTCCGCGCTACAAGGCGGCGGAAGGCGTCACGATCAACCCCAGGGTGACATCGTCCCCGCTTCCCAATCTCGAAGCCTCTTCAAGCCACCTGGGGAGAGATAAAGCGAGTGAATCAATACCGTCCTCTCTTAGAATTTCCAAAATATCTCCGCCAACCCTCAGAAAACCAGTTTCGCTTTTGAAAGAGTTGGAGTAGCCGTCAGTGGAGAGCAATGCCAGCGCAGGCTGCCGCTCGTCAAGCGTTTTAAACATGACGTCGATCTGCTGCCATGCGTCCGGAAGGCAAAGAGAGGCGGTCTCTTCGCCAAACTGCGGCGTTTTCTTAGCATTCATTCGCGACACGGCTCCACGGAGATTGACCTGCAGGATGTCGCCATCGCCAATTTGCAACGTTATCATCACATGTCGATGAGCGGCTGCAGCAAGCAACGTTGCGCCGTACGCATGAAACGGGTTTTGCTGAACCGTAAGCCAGGCTTCCAAACCTGCCTCCTGAACCACCGCTTCACGCTCATCTCCTGTAAAAGGCGACTCAAGCAAATCCAGTTTCACCTTCTCCTGCCAGCATCTAAAGATGGAACGCGGTAAAATTCCTTCGGCAGTTTGTTGCAGAGTTGTCAAATCGGCTGAAAGAGACTGAAACGCCCAACTGAGATTCAACACAGCCGCCTCTACCGCGAATTTCGAACCTTTGTCGCTCCGAAAACACTTTGCGCTTCCGTGTCCGTCCGAGACGCACAACACGACTGAATGCTCCTCGTCGATCTCATTGCGCCACGCGATGGCGTCTTGATTGGGTTTCCCTGTTCGGTTGTGGGAAGCGCCTCTTACGCTCGCGCCGAACGCTTTCCAACACGATGCCATGCTTTCCGCCTCTCCTGGGTCGCCCAAAAAGAACCTATTGTGAACATTCCATGTCTTCCTTCAGCGAATAGGTGGAATTTAGACTAGTTTTACTTGTTTCGATGCAGCGCGCCGCCTAAAATAAGCGCTTCCGCGCCTGGAAGTCAACCCCCGTTTTCCGAACATCTCATATTGCATACTATCCGCAAGCGGATCAGAAAACGGTCGAGTAAAAATTCGAACGATTTCGGCTCAGTTCTACCAAATATCGCTTGCCGTTTCGTTTTCCGATTCCGGTGCGGCGGAAGAGCGGCGCGGGATGGCGAACTCCAATTTCGTCTCCTCTTTTCCGGCAGGCGCATACGGCGAAGAAGCGACTTGCAGAACAGCTGTCGAAACGAATTGAATGTGCCTAACCAGCGCTTCCGGATTGTTGGCGTGCAAAGGTTTGATCTCGTCGTTCGCAATGAACTGTTCCAGCACTTCCATATCCACGTCTTCTCCGATTCCTATGGCGACCCGAACCGCTTTGCGCCCCCAGGGAAGCGACATTAGCGAGTTCAAACCCTCGTTCAGATCGTCGGTAGGTTGACCGTCCGAGATGAGAACAAGAACCGGCGGAAGCGCTCTGTCCGTCATCGGCGGAATATCGAGAACGGACGCCAGCTCTTTCAGCGCGGCTCCCATGTCTGTCACTCCTTCCGGTTTGAGGTCTTTCCACTCGAAATTCCGGACAGGAGTAGGTTCAGCAAGAATCCACCGCGCTCCGCTAGAGAACGAGAGCACTCTTACTAGGACGTTCGCGTTCGGGTTTTCATCCGCTACTTCTCTCATATGCGGAATCGCCTCTCGAATCGCATTGTTCAGAGATTGTATCTTTCCATCGACAGACATGGAGCCGGAAGCGTCCAGAATCCAGATGAAGTGCAGAGGGCGTGTCGCCAGTTCCCCTCCGGGGCGTCTGCTCATAGAGTATTCCTTTCAAAAACGAAGTTGCTATTTTAAAAAACTTATCCGGGACAGAAGTCATAAGTTTTTATGTTGATGAATCTTCCATGATTCAGGAAAAGCGAGATCAAGCTCCAGAAAGCGCCGATCGCGTACTCTCCCAGAATTATTCCAAACATGAACGGCATAACCTGTCTATTCAGCTTATAGCCGGCGTATCGAAGGACGCAGAACTTGATGATCGAACTTACCAGAAGGCAAGACCAGTAGTACTCCGCGCCAAAATTTAAAGAGATCGCATAACCTGCCGGGTGGAAGGGCCACCACAGGAAGCGCGTTCTCATAAACATCATTCCGAAGGCTGCAAGAGCGCCGAAGCCAACCCATATTTGCCCCCAGAAGTCAGGTTGAACCGGGTTGTCCGCCCAGGATTTCACTTGTTGAAATTGTCCCCAGTTGTGCGCTGTCATCAGGTTGATTCCTGCGCCGTATTGCAGATGCAACGCCGCCCAATAGCTTGCGAATGCGCCAATGAACATAGCGAACATCATCGCATATCCCATGCCGCGCATATTTCCGCCGCCGTTGTGCGCCATTTTCATCGCCTCCAGCTGACAGGGCATCGGGTTCGTGCGATATCCCCTGCCGGTCATCCACCAGAAGAGGCTCATCACGGTCAAGTTCTGAATTCCCACTCCATGCGTCCCCATGAAGAGCGTCAGGAGGAACGGCCCGTTCATGTTTCCCGCCATTTCGTGAGCAGGGGGTCCCAACTCCGCCCTCACTCTTGTGAGACCGATTGAGAGCAAAAAGAAGAACCCGAAGTACATCAAAATGATGCCGAGAGTCATCCCCGCTTGCAGGCAGAACCATGTCAGGAAGACCATCCCTATGAGTATTCCGACGAACGCGGTGCGGTAAGTCATCGGCTCGGCGCTGTCGTCGAGGATGGCGCTTTTCGGGTTCTTAACCTTTTCCCAAACCAGCTTAAAGTGTCCTTTCGCCGTCCACAGAGCCATCGCGATAATTGCAAACCAAGCTCCGAAGGATTGCTGATTGAGGTATGGAAATGTGCTGAGCCTGCCCGGCTCAATGCCCATCACCGCCGTCAAAACTAAAAGCCCTTTTTTGAAAAGGTAGAAAAACCACAATGAGAAAGACAAATCCAGCGGCAAAAAATATCCCAATGCAATGATGAAAGGATAGAGCGGGAGCGGCATATTCCCGATCGCGCTCCACGGGTACGCATGAAAAAACTGCCCCAGATCTCGTCCCGGATCGTCGTGCCTCACCACTATGAGCGGAACGGAGGGCGACAGCGTCGCGATGCCGTTCCAAATGTCAAGGGCGCCTCCCAAAAGTATGCCGATCCAAAACGGTCTGTTTTGAAAAAATTTGAGCGATCCGCCGTCCTGAGTCATCGCCATAGGCAACTGTACGGTAGGGTAGGAGAGCTTTTCATTGTCCATCCACTGCTTGCGAAGGATCACGTTCATACAGATCATGACTGACCCGAGAGCCAAAATGAAGCTGCACCAGGCGAACACCGGCAACGCCCAAGCCATCAAATGCGGCTTCGTATAGAGTATTTCCGAGCCGCGACCCTCATAAAGGGGTTTCAGAATAGTCAAGTCTTGAACCATCGCCCACTTGGGAAAGAAGCTGTTGAATTTGTCCCACCCAAGAGAGTTCTGTTGACTCTGAAACCAGATGGGAAAACCCTCAACCGCCGGAATTCCGAGTTGAAGCGAGTCGTGTCCCGCAAGCGCGGAGGCGATGGTCATCATGACGTAGGAAGTGACCAATTCGCCCTGGGAGAACGCTTTTTTAGGGACAAGCCAACGACAAAAAGTTGAAATTCTCTCTCTTTTTTCAACAAGAGGTCTCAGAAGGAAAATATTTATCAGCACCAGCAACAACAAGAAAAACGTCGAGTTCCAAAAAAGCGACATCGCTGTCGCGTGGTTGACATGCCAGATTCCTTCGACTTCGATGATCCAATAACAGTTGATGAAAATCAAGATCGTGCTGATAAAAAGGATTCGAAAAGTGACGCTCTGCGCCTGAAAAGTCTTTGGATTTATCTTGGCAGCGCCCTTTTGAAGCTCATTTCGATCCTGCGGACTTGATTTCTCCTCTGTAGGCTTTGGAAATGCTGTCATGCTTTTCTTCCTCTCGGACAGTGTTGAGGCGACGACAACGTCGCCTTCAATTGAGAGGAGTATTCTTTAGAGATGAATCAATTTCCTGCATTTTTACAGGCGTGAACAGGAGCTTTAATTGAGAAGACGCTAGAGTTTCAAGCTAATTTTCGGGAGATTTCGTTCCAAACTTAAGATGAAATTCGAGCGTACTCAATAACAAAGCGTTTGCGTGCGCAGGCAGTTCAACTGCGTCCTCGTATGAACCTTGATTAAACGGGGTAATTGAATGCATACGATTGTTGGTGCGGAAGTCCTACCCTCTTCCAAAGGTGAGTTGAATTGCAAAATTCGGGAGCCTCTCCATACTAAATCATCTAATCCGTTTAATCATGGTTCAAACTAAGCATAGATCCGACAAATGATCAGCCCGGCGACAACTCCCAACGCCATGAGCGCGAGGAAGAGACCGAGGCGAATGGAAGCGGGATTGTAGTTGAAAGTCACTATTTGCCGGGTTTGGGAAGTATTGGAAGGGTTAATTGAGACGGCACGATAGAGGAAGGCGTCCGGCGAAGGCTCAATGACTGCAGGAGAACCGTTTACTGTGCAGTTCCAACCCGGCGCAAACGGGTCTCGCAGGATCAGTTTGCCGGACGCTGATTTGGGGAGTGCGAGGGACACTCGCGTCGGGGAGTCTTCCAGCCATTGAGGTGAAATTGATTCTTCGATGGTTGCCCGTGATGTAATGAACTCCGCCCTGTGTGCGGTTTTCGGCTCGGTGAAAACGGACATTCCGAAATCGCCAGTTTCCAAAGCGACGCCGGGAGGAAGCGCCTCAGTCGCAAAACCCGGGTCTCCATAGGCGACCGACACGGCGAAAGCCGTTGCAGTATTGGCGAACTGCGGCGAGTTTGCGTTCTGAATGAAAACCATATTGCCGACCTCCGGCGGGCTTGCATCCGGAGATCCGTTGGCGTTCGGGCGGGCAAGCGTGTTCGCGAACGCTTTGTATTTTCCGAAAAAGAGGGAGTCGTACCCTTGCAAGTCGCGAAGTCGATAGACCATTCCCGCATTCGGCGGCAACACGGCAGGCGGGGAAATATACAGACTCCAGGCCTGATTGATAGGAGCGATCCGTTCATGTTCCGAATGAGCCTGCAAGAAGGCGACTCCCTTTGTAACCGGATAGACTTGCTCCGGTTTTGCGGTGGGATTTACAGGCATGCCCGTCCAGAGGAGGTCGATCGCGACAAAAATTAGAAGCGTATAAGAGGCTCTTTTCATTCCCTGAGCGAGGTTTGAGCTATCGGAAACTCTCACGATTTTAGAATTATAGAACAGGATGGCAGATCCGACAAGGGACATCAGAGTCAGTCGGATAAGTCCGATCAAGTTTCTTTGCAAGACTTCGGACAACGAAGGAATCGACTTCATGCCAATTGGAAGGTTGGACAAAGTTCTGGTGAGAAGCGCTAATCCGATCGCCAGACCGAAAAGAGCGACTCCCATAACGACGAAGCCTTCTTTGCGAGTCGGTTTGACTCTCATTAGCGAGTTGAGACCTAGTGCGGAGAGACAAGCGCAAGCGAAGGACCAGAGCACGAGGACGCGAGCGGGAGAGCCGGACTGTCCGAATCCGGGAATTCCGAAATAGAAAATTGCGTTGAGCGGAGTTCCCAGCGCGAGCGCCAGCGCGAAAAGTGCAAGAAACAAGAAAAAAAGAGGGCGTCTATCGCCTTTGTCGCTTTTTCTCAACCGAAGTGCAGCGAGCGTTGCGAGTCCAAGAGGAATGATCCCTACATAGACCGCTGTCTCCGCAAAGTTGTGTCGCACGCCGAAAGTCGCGCCCTCAAGAGTTCGCTTTTCATAAAACCCCCAATAAGGGTTGTTCGGGTCCGCGTCACCGCCGAACGTCTCCGGCAGGGTCAGCATTGCCAGGGATTGCAAGGGGAGCGCCAATTCCGTATAGGCGGCATACCCCGCCATGCTCGGTTTGCCGATGCGATGAGACATTCGAGAGAGTTCTATAGAGGGCAACAGCTGCGGCATCGCAATGAGAAATCCCAGCGTAAATCCGCAGAGGGCGAAACCGATTCTCTTAAAGCGTTGAAGCGTATGCGTTTTGTAATGAACGAGCAGGAGATAAATTCCAAAAAAGAGGGAGGTTATCAGTCCGTAAAAGGCGATTTGGAGGTGTCCCGCCAACAACATCATCCCTACTGAGAGAGCGAGGGCGGCGATGTTCATAGGAGGCGCGAATCCGCGTCTCGGCGATGGAAACGCTTCGATTTCCGCTTCGTTCCTTGCAGGCGTTAAAAGCGACATTAGCTGGCGCAAAACCAGCGGTAGCCAACAGGAGGCGGCGAGAAAAGTGGGGAGTTGCAACCAGGCGACTTGCCAGGAAG
>JAYVOT010000218.1:0-2254 GCA_043757795.1 Chthonomonadaceae bacterium
CGGGTCGTAATGTCGGCGATGTTTTGTCCGTATTCCTTCGCAACATCCGCGACGGCTCTCAACTGCCCCGAAGACATGCTTCCGCTCGGTATTTTTACGCGCATCATGAAGTGCCCGACATTCGGTTGTTGCTGATAGATTCCGTACCAACGCATCCGCAGAAAGTCATCAGGTTCAATCGTGTCAAATCCCGATTCGGAGTAACGAAGGATGTCCGGCCAGACATCCAAACCATCTTTTTGCTTCTTAATCGCCTCTACATTGGCTTTCGCCATGAGTTGTATCTCCCTTAAATCGAAATCGTCTCTTCTTGAAGTTTCAGCTTCGCTCTACGTTTGTAGCGATACCAACACACCTGAACCATCAAGGTAAGTCTCAGGGTAATCCCGAGAATAAGCCCGTTCGTCAGCACGAAGTCATGTTTCAATAAAGCATAGATGAGAGCTAGAATTCTGCCCATCACATTCAGAATCGGGAACATCATGTCAAACTCTTCCGCCTCTTTGACAAGATAGAGTTTGCGAATTTGAGTCAGGTACGAGATTTCGATCACCCAAAAACCGATGGTTCCGATCCACTGCGTTACAGTCATCAGTTTTCTCCTCAAATTGTCATATGCGAATAGCGCAAATTACAATCTAGTCCAAAGATTCTACCGCACATCTTTCAAATACATGATTGTTCATGAAAAATGCTTCATGCGAAATGATCAAGCCGACATAGTTGTTGCGATTGAAACAAAAATAAAGTTTACCAAATCAGTCAATTTGATAAGGTATGAGAATTATAGCAATAATTGACCTGTTCTGTCAAGAACTGGAGTAAAATAGACGAAGTTCGTTATGTGCGAATTCGATTAGGAGGAGAGAATAATTTGTTGACTCAAGAGGCGGTTAGGGAGATTTTTCTGGAAGCGGGAGCGTTGCAAACGGGACATTTCCTGCTCTCTTCCGGCAGGCATAGCGAAGAATATTGGGAAAAATTTTGGGTTTTGCAGCGCCCCAATCATGTTGAAACTTTGTGCGCCGAGATCGCAAGACGCTTTCGGAACGACAATGTAGAAGTCGTTTTAGGACCTACGACCGGCGGCATCCTGCTCGCTATGGAGGTCGGCAGGCAGTTGGGAGTCAGAGCGCTTTATGCTGAGAAAGAGGACGGCGTACGAATGCTAAGGCGCGGACTGCAACTGCCTATCGGAACGCGCACCCTTATCGTCGATGATATTCTAACGACTGGAGGAGCGGTTAAGGAGTGCGTTGATCTCGCTGAAAGTCATCAGGCGAAAATCGTAGGGGCATCCGTCATAGTGGATCGGAGCGGTGGAAAAGTAGATTTAGGCTACCGCCTTGAGAGTCTGCTCTCCGTTCAAGGAGTCAGTTTCCCAGTTGAAGAGTGTCCTCTATGCAAACAAGGCGTCCCTCTTAAAAAACCTGGTAGTAGCGTTCAAAAGTGAGACAAACGGCGGGATTTTCCTGTTCTTTTGTCCTATTGTCGTTGAGCGCTGAAGCGCCCTGCTGAAAGGCGCAAAAGCTCCCGACTTCCGGTTTGAACAGTTACGGGGTTAAAAAGGGCGATTATGTGAAGTCAGGTAGAGAGGTTTTTCAGAACTTCGTGAGGCTGACTTTTTTAGCTCGGTTTCTCGCAGACACGCTCAATTTGCCGCTCTTTCAAGCTGTTTATCTACTTGAAAGAGCATTCGATCCCTCCAGACTTGCGATTGGGAAATGAAGCCGCTCAAATAGAAATCAAGCCCGAAAAGCGCCGAGTAGAGCGAGAGCGCTCGCTCCTGCAACTCTCCAAGACCCCAAAATCGTTTCAATTCTTCGACATAAAACAGGCGATCCAGCCCAATATCTGAAACGATTCCGGTCGCAGTCAGAGCGATCCAGTAGAGCGGGTCGCCATAGCAAACGCAATCGAAGTCGATCAAGCCTTGAAGTTCGCCATTCATCATAATTACGTTCTTGACAGTAATGTCGTCAAGAAAACATATAGGGCGGACTGAGTTCAAATACGTCTGGAATTTTAGAAGCAATTTTGAGAGTGTTGAGATACGAGAGCCTATTTCATGGGGAGCTTCTCGAAACTGGAAAATTTTTTCAGCCCAAATCAGTTCTTGCCAGCTTTGATGCGTTCCACGTTTGCCTATCCCGACCCAACCGAATCCGTCCCCCTCCGCAAGCGCTCCTACTTTTCTTTGATAACCGACAAGCGTTTCCGCTAGTCGGGTCATTTGTATTTCGCTCATAGTCGG
>JAYVOT010000219.1:0-2254 GCA_043757795.1 Chthonomonadaceae bacterium
TGTACGCCGTCAAACCCCTTGCCTACCCAACCCATTCCCGCCCAGATATTTCCGTCCATATCCGCTCTTATGCCGTCGGCATTTCCTGTCACATCGCCCTCTTTCAAAGTCATTTTCATGTTGGCGTACTCTTTGCCGTTTTTGACCTTTTTGCCATCGAGCACATCGTAGACACGGATATTTTTCGGAGCTTCGGGGTAGTGGGAGGAGCCGGTGTCCACTACATAGAGTTTCTTGTAGTCCGGCGAAAAACAGAGTCCGTTCGGTTTGAACATGTCGTCCAGAATTTTCTCAACTTTGCCTGTTTTTCCGTCAATCCGGTAGACTGCCTCTTTCAGTTCCAATTTCCCGATGAAGCCTTCATAGTTGAAAAGCGAGCCATAGCCGGGATCCGTGAACCAGATTCCGCCGTCCGGATGCACCACGATGTCGTTCGGCGCGTTGAATGGCTTTCCCTCGAACTTGTCGGCAAGCGTAGTGATAGAGCCGTTGTGCTCATATCGCACCACTCTTCGCTTGCCGTGTTCGCAGGACAAAAGCCGTCCCTCGAAATCGAACGTGTTCCCGTTTGCGAAGTTGGCGTCCTTATGGAAAACGCTGACATGGTTGTCGTCATTGATCAATCTCATGTGGGCATGATTAGGAATGTCGCTCCAGACGAGATAGGCTCCTGCGCTCGACCATGCCGGTCCCTCCGCCCAGGCGTATCCCGTACAGAGGCGTTGAATCTGCGTGTTCCCGATTTTATATTTATTGAACGATTTCTCAATCGAAATAATGTCCGGATCGGGATATCGGATCGGAGGCGCATTCGGACCGTAGTCTCGATCCTCCGCCGTCGCTGCCGTCGCCAACGTAGTTGCCGCCCCTGCCAGAAAGGCTCTTCGTCCCATTTTTTTAGCTGTCTCCCCGTTTGTCGCCACTTCAATCTCCTTCATTGGATTTATTTCTATTCGCCATTTTAACAGGAGAGCTTCAGTATGTCAACCCCGGAACATCCCTCGACGATCAAATCAAAAAGAGAGGGTAGGATCGGAGTGATTTGAGGCTTAAAAATTATAGATTCCATCGCATCAGCATTGTGTAGGAAATCGTTCTCCGGGATTATGAGGAGTCCAAATCGGAAAAGCGACGTAACCACTCTGCATCCCTACTCGCAAAGCAAGTTCACTCCGAAAGCAACAGGTGCATCGAATGTAGATATATGTCTATTTTTACCGAGTGTTACTTGGAAGCTATGTTTCGCACTAAACGAAGCAATAATTTCAATGACGATACTACCTGCAGTAAAATTCGGTGATTAAAACCGCTTGAAGAAAATGGATTTTGCTTCGTGACAGCGCTGAATTTCTACTGGTAGCGTGTTGCTTTGGTAATCCGCCTGCATTTAGTGGCATTTATAGCTGAGTAGTTACGATAACTCTTAACCGCCACTGCTCATCTCCATTCTAACCAACCCCCACCAGCCACCTTCCCCCAGCCAGGATGCCCAGTCATTAAGAGCCTCGTTCTGGCGAAACGCCCCGAGCGACAATCGAAATTATTTCGATTGTCTGCCGAATAGTTCAGGCTGACAACCTATTCCATCCCTAATCGCTTTTGCAGTTCCAAATACCGCAATCGGCTCACAGGCAGTTGAGTTCCGGAAGAGAGGCGCAACACGTAAGAGTGACTCCCTAGCAGGTGCAACTCAACGATAGATTTGAGCTGTACGATGCTAGACTCATGGGTTCGGAAAAAAAGATCTGAAGGAAGGAGAGTTTCAAGTTGCGTGAGGGTGTAACTAGTCTTGTACTCATCTGTAACCGTAACGACATAGACTTTTTTATCTCTGGCATAACAGTGCAAAATATCCTGAATAGGAACTAAGCGGACGGAAAAACTCTCGCGGATGGGGAGTTTCAAGAGCGGAAACGCTGGCGAAGGCTTCTCCCGTTCAGAAGCGTCTTTCAGCTTTCGATCCTCGATCAGCCTCTGCTGAAGTCTCAGTACGGTCCGAGCCAGTCTTTCCGGGTTGACAGGCTTCAACAGATAATCGACCGCATCTTGCTCGAAGGCGGCTAAGGCAAAATCCGTATAACCCGTCACGTAGACGACGAGGGGAGCATGTTCGAGAGAGCCAAGCGAGTTTCCAAGCTGAATGCCAGTGATGCCCGGCATCTGTATATCCAAGAAAAGCGCTTCCGGCTTTAACTCTAAGATAAGCGAAAGAGCCGATTTTGCATCTTCCGCTTCGCCCGCCACCTCCACGCCC
>JAYVOT010000220.1:0-8250 GCA_043757795.1 Chthonomonadaceae bacterium
GAAAGCGCGAAGTTTTCGCTGGTCTACATCCACGATAATCGCGCGATCCGCCCCGCCTGTCGCGACAGCCGAGGCGACTCCGCTTGCAGACTGCAACAAGGGCGCGATCTGATTGTTGAGAATGGCTTTCATTTTCGCAGGGTCTCGCTCGCCGGAGACGCCGTAGATCAAAATCGGCAACTGCGAGGGATCTAATTTGAAGACGACCGGGGTCTGCAAAGTAGGGTCGTTGGGAAGACGCTGACGCGCTCGCCCGACCAACTGAAGCACATCCACCGCGGCTTGCCCGATGTCCGTGCCGTAATTGAACTGCACGCGCACGTTGGCGGAACCCTGAGTGGAGGTGGAACTGACAAGATAGACGTTCGAGGCGGAGGAGACAGCCTGTTCGATAGGGCGCGTAATCTGCGTCTCCATCTCTTCCGGCGCGACGTTCGGCCACTGAATCTGCACCAGCACAGTCGGGAGCGAAACCTTCGGCAGGAGGTCTATCGAGAGGCGGGTGACGCACACCAATCCCAACAAAACGAGGGCGGCGATTCGCATCGTGACCGCGACAGGGCGAGTTACCGCGAGTTTGCCTATGTTCATTTCGCACCCCCGATTTTGACTTTCTGACCCTCTTTCAAAGGATTCTGGCTCAGCGTGACGACTTTGTCTCCTGCCGACAGCCCATCGGTCACGGCGATTCCCAATGCGTCTTCAGGTCCGGTCTCCACCGATTTGATATGCGCGACGCTCTCAGAGTCGATCACAGTGACGACCGCGCCTTTGGGGGTGCGCTTGATCGCTTCGCGCGGCGCCACAACTGCATTTGCGAATCTTTCGGTGACAATACGCACTCTGCCGTACATGCCGGGTTTAAACTTGTTTTCAGGATTATCGAGGGTGACGCGCAGAACGAATTGACGACTTTGCAGGTCGGCGGCGGGATTGATCTCTTGAATCGTTCCGTTGAAAGTTTTCCCCGGAAGGGCGTCCAACTCTACTGAAGCGCTCATTCCCCTGTGAACCAGAGGGCTGATCTCTTCCGAAACGGAGGTCGTCATATACACCTGGCGAGTGGACTGGACGGCGACTATCGGGGTACCAGCTGTCACGACGGTTCCGGAATCTAAATACTTTGCGGAGACGTAGCCGCTGACGGACGAGTGCAACACGGTGTCATTCAGAAGAGCGCGGGCATTGCGAAGTTGGGCTTCCGCCACATCGACGGCGGATTTCAACGCGTTGAGGTTTTCTTGATAGGCGAATTTTTGTGAGGTGTTGGACTTCGCAACGGCGAGCGCGGCGCGACTCTGAACGAGGGAGTTGCGAGCCGCTTCTATGTCCGAAACTCCTTTCGTTTTGACGATGCCCGCCTGAAACTGAGCGCTGTCTTTCTGCGCCTGAGCGGACTTTTGGGCGGAAGCAGCGCCGTCGATCTGCCCCTGTGCGACTTCGACTCCGCTTTGAGACACTGCGACTTGCGTCTGCTTGTCCTCGACATCCTGTGCTGCAATAAAACCTTTTGCGAAGAGAGCATTCGAGCGATTGAGCTTCGCCTGCGCATTGGCAAGGTTGGCTATCGCGCTTGCGAGGTTCGCTTTCGCATTCGCGATCGCCGAGGTTGCACTGTCCAATCTGCCCTGTGCGTCTATCACGGAAGATTGCGCGGCCGCAACTTGCGACTTGTAGTTCTCCTGCACCTGCTTGTAGAAGGCGGCAGCGCTGTTCACGGCGGCGTTTTGTTGCTGAATCTGCGCGTTGATCCCGACGTTCGTGGAGTTCGTAGCCAGGTTCGCCTGTGCAAGTCGCGCTTTCGCCTCTGCGACGAGCGCCTCTTGCTGATGCATTTGCGCCTCCGTGGCGCTTGGGTCAATTGTGGCGACGACCTGCCCGGCAGTCACTTTATCGCCCTCTCGGAGGTTCATGGACTGCAACAATCCTGTGACTTTGGAGGATATTTTAACGTTGTACGGCGCTTCGATGCTGCCGATTCCATTGAAGGTATGCAGAATGTCGCGCCGGACAGCCTCTTTGACTTCAACTGCGGGAGTCGCCGTCTTGCGCGCTTGCGACGCCTTTTCAAGGTCTTGCGTGTCGCGCTTTTTGACTGTGAGCCTCCATCCGATCAACGATCCCAACAAGAGGAGAGAGAGGAGGAGGAAGATGCGTTGTTTCATTTTTCGCCTTGTATATAGCCCGTTCAGCCTGATAGTTAACAGAGCTGTGATTTCCATTCGCATTAATAGTGAATGCGTATGAAACAAAAGACGACGCACGAGCGCAAAGGTTGCGGAGGGGATGAGAAACGCCGAAGGCGTCTTTATTCACTGCATCGTTGCGAATCGTCACGACGGGCAGAGCTTTTTCGCTATAGCGCCTTCGGCGGGAAGCCCTTCGGGACATAATCCAATCCGCAACTTTGGGAATCGTCTCATCGGGCAGAGCCGCTTTGCAAATGCGCCATCAGAGGAAGCGTTTTTTTGGACATAGCTATGCCGGACCTTCAAACTTGACGCAAATAGAGTGGTTTTTGAGACCCCGGAATCTCGCGTCTGCAGGACGCCCTTTTTTGTGCCGGGTATTTTCATTTCAATACCCGGCTAAGCGCAGAGCGCTTCCAAACCCCGACAGCCCAAACCCTGAATCTCACGAACCGTGTGTTTTCATTTCAATACCCGGAAATTTCGTCCTACGGAGTGCGTAACATGAGTCAACAAGAAGCCTTGAATGACTTTCTAGAGATTGCAAAACTGCTTCAAAAAGCGGAATGCCTCGCAGTCCCCGGAACGTAGCTTTTACGAGGACTGCCGGCAAGGCCATTTTAAATTGAGAAGACGAACTTGAGAGTCAGGCGTTTGACGAATCGTTTGGAGTTGGGATCGCCGAGGATGAAGTACGAGTCAGTGCCTTTTCTGCCGGAGTTATGATAGCTGACATAGAAGTTCGTATCGTTGTCTTGAATCACCGCTCTCCCGCCCCAGGATTGAAACGGGTTGATCTCGTAGTTGAAAGTGACGATGGTCTGTTGCGAGACGCCTTCATAGTTTTGAATGAAAGAGCCGACGATAAAATCGAGCTTTTTGAAGAATCGGTAGCTAATTATCGGTCCCACGGAAGTATAAGGTCTATCCGACTGCTTTCCGGTTGTGAATTGAACATTCCACTGTTTGAAACGATTTGAGGCGTTTCCGCCGAAACTGGCTGAGTAGAGCAAGTCATTGCTGTCGTCAAACTTGCCGCCCTCTATCCCTAAACCGAATGAGTAGTCGCTTTTAGTCTCAAGCCCGAAGTTGATATTGGCGCGACGACGGAAAGGTTTCCCGTCCTGATGCCAATCCCAATTGGAGCCTCCGCTGAAAGAATAGCTGCGAAACGAGCCTTTTTTTCTCCAGGCGGCGCCTCCCTGATTGTAGTTTGAGAAACCCTGATAGTCGTTGAAGTCAATAAAGCCAAGCCTGTCCGCGAATGTTCTACCTACATTGCGATATCTAATCGTGCTGAAAAGGTTTTTGTCTTCGAGGTTGATTGCGCCGGTCCATCCTGTTCCGCCCGCCTCCGGTCCCAGAGTTTGCGCAAACTGCCCGTCTAGCGACCATTTGCCTTTGCGCGCGTTTGACGCCATCGCGAAAACGCTGTTGTCCTTCCCCTGTTCCAGATGTTGCTGAAGGAAAAATTGAGCGCTTGAAGTAGAGCTTAAATCTCGGCGAATAGAAGTGACGAAGTTCGCTTCCTGGCTGAATCCGATGGTTGCAAGCGCGCCAATCGAGGTTTTAGGGTTGATTTTGCCGTACAGCTTCAACCCGGCGTCCACTTTTTTGATTCGCGCCGTATTGAAGAGCAGTCCCAACTGATAGTTTTCGCCCAATCCGATGCTGTCTTGTCCTTCCTGGAAAAAAGGGCGTTTGTCACTCACAAATCGTTCGCTTCGAGAGAAGGCGATGCTCTCTACAGCGCCTTCGACGCTCTGAAAATCGGGGCTGATCGTGCCGACCGCCGTCAGTTCCGGCGTCGGCTGATAGCGAGAATCAAGCCCGAAACGAATCTGACTGTGTCCTCCGTCGATCTGCGTCGATGGAAGGATGTACGGCAAAGTGGATAGCTTGGGTTTCCAGGCTTTCGTCGGAGTGATGACTCCTTTCCAAATTGCGTCGAAGTTTGCAAATCCCTGCGGACCTCTGTTGCTGAAGAAGGAAGTCAGTTTTGTGCGTTGTTGATCTCTACGGAAATTAAAGCCGAAATCGGAGGAACCGGATTTGCGCGGGTAATTGAGAATTGCCCAGGGAATTCGGATCTCAAGCGTCCAACCGTCCGCAACCCTTTTAGTTGCGGCATCCCAATCGCCCTGCCATTCGACTTTGCCAGCCCGCCCGCCCGCAAATTGCGATGAACGCGTACCGATCGCATTGACTGTCAAGAAATTATAATCTTCGTATTTGCGAGTCAAGTAGGGGTCGAGAATCACTCGCACGGAGTCGTCGTTCTCCATTCTGGAGTCGCGCACGGTTTCCCGCGCAACGATCTCATTCGGCTTGCTGTCGTGACAGTAAAATGCAAAGTACACATCCGTTTTATCGTATGTCATCCAAACTTCGGTCTGATCGCCTGCCGGTTTGCTGTTTTCCGAATTGATGAAATTGTCCGCCTTCGGGGCGTCTTTCCATACGGGGTCGCTCAGGTCGCCGTCGATTTTCGGAGGCGCAACGCCTGCCATGATCGCGACGGCGGGCACGGTGCGATTAGAAAAAGGAGGGTTGCCCTGAGCGAATGAGCGAGAGTTCCCTGTCATAAGGACGATAAGCGCAGGAAAACAAAACAGAATGATTTGCGCCAGGAGTGTCGGTCGCATTCGGCTTCGATGCCGATTTGAATTAGTTAGCATTGTAAATCCTATGGTTTCGGTTGTCGTGATGGATAAAATTGAAAAACGAAGTCTGCAAAAGTTGGACAAGGGGAAACAGACATGGGTTGCATTGCGCTTTTGAAAGGGCAACCTACAAAAAACATTTTCGGCAAGACTCTATCGTTCAAGCAGGTAAGATTGGCAAAGAGTTTCAACTCGGATGTTGAATGATCGCTAAAAATGTTCCGCAAGCTCGTTAATAGCGCAATTTTTCGAGCCAAAAGCGGCGAGGATTATTAGCGGCACGATAGTTTTGGCTCAGGTGGAAGAGATGATGTCTGTACTAGAGAAAGCGCTGGCTGCCGGCAAGAAGTGAAATTTGCTTGATCGTTATGTTTCCGGCTTGAAAGGCTCTCCTGAGGTCGATGAACAGCCGATCTTCCAAAAATGACGGTCTTCAGGTCGATAACGCATAAATCGTTTGACCCAAACCACCCTGTTGAGCTTGATTGCTAATTTTAGCACTGTGCGTTACTGCTAAAAATGCAGGTT
Organism: Chthonomonadaceae bacterium; assembly: GCA_043757795.1. GTDB lineage: Bacteria > Armatimonadota > Chthonomonadetes > Chthonomonadales > Chthonomonadaceae > JAYVOT01. The sequence goes on from JAYVOT010000220.1 coordinate 5,381, forward strand.
ACCTATAGTTTGCTCGCCCTCCAGAAATCTGGAACTCGCCGCTGTCTCAATAACAGCCATCTGTTTACCAATTGAGACACTAATTTAGTGTTGACTAAATAGATGGAAAACGCTGGCGATCTGATCCAAATCGCCGGAGTTGTTGTCGGTGTCTCAAACGAACGTTTGTGAGATAGCATCTATTAAAGGATCTTCTGAGAATCAATCGAGATTAAAGCCGTCGTTGCGCCAATCTTCCTTTTACGCTAAGGACTGAACGATGGAACATCAGGTGAATACGAACAAGAGAATCATGGTCTGGCAAAATATATCTTGCGGATATAAAATACTTGCCGCTCCTTTGCGCCGAAAGCCAATTCGGTAAGGATTTGCAAACTTTCGAGCCGCAGACGTTGTTTCGATGCGGCTCGCCCCGATAATTGGGCTGATTGACCCTGCAGAGGCAGATGGTATTCCTTGTATTCTGTAGATACATCGGTAAATGTTCGCTTAAATGGTGTCTGATCATTGTCATCCTGAACGCCTTTGATGCCAACGTCTATATTTCTATCAGGATCCTCGCTTCTCATTTCCACCACCAATTCTGTACAGTCGGAGAAATCAGATGTTGAAGTGGTATTTCCAGTTTGAACGCGCGATATTTGCAAAATTCCAAACTTCTGGTTTGCTGGATAAACAACCTTAATTGCGACATCGTCGCCAACCTGAACAATAGAGTGCCAATTAAGAATTTTTTCGCTCGTAAACGATTCGATTTTCAATCCGGCCGCTAATACTCCACTGTTCCATAGACTCCTCAAACGAGACGGCGTAGGAAGAGTCTCAGTGTTATCCCATCGATCAAGCGCTTCTTTCGCTGGCTCAGCTGTGTCTGGACTAACAGAGGGGTCATCCAAACGTGAGTTTCGGATGGCAATTAGTGACGCTAGGACGCGCTCCGAATCATTCTTCACATCGAGATCCGACATAATTGCCTTTCGGTCATCTGATGTGCCAATCTTCGCTATAGCTGTTCGAGATGGACGGAACAGCAACATATTTGAGCTAGTGGTCTGCTGATGGAGAAAATTCAAGAATTCAGCCTTTATATCTGGCTGCAAATTCGTATCCGCAGCCAGCGCTTTTATCGCAGATGCACGGATGCCTGCAAAGGCATCAGCGTCTTTCATGAGCAAAAGCAAGCTGTTTTGAGCGATTGCAATTTTTTCACCACCATTGCGGCGAATGATATTAAGATAAAGTGGCTGACGACTTGTGTAGCGAGACGTCATGAAGGGTTCTGAAGATGAACTGTTCATGAATTTTTCGACAGACCCGTTTAGTTCGCGATTGTTTCGAAATTCATAGCGCAACATAGCCAAGTTATATTGCAATATATCATACGTTTCTGGTACGTTATAAAAAGCAGATTCCTGTTTCAGCATCTGTTGCACTTCTTGAGAAGATTTCGGTTTTGCTTTCGGGACGCGTAGCATCATTTTGATTGGTGGATATATAGCAATGTCGTGTGGCTCTGCCACGACCTGATATAAGCTATTTTGCGGCTTATAATTACATGCAAAAAAATGAAGGCGGACGGGCACTACTGAGGGAATTACTCGATAGGAGTAGAGATCATACTTTGAGTTCTGGGGTATCGATTTGGCATTATGCGGGGTTTCGTACTGAACCGTTACCTCCACAAAGTAGTCATCACTCTTTGATGCTGGAGGATGATCTTGTAATTCAACACGGCCGTACAAAAAAGCGCTCTCACACATTCCTGGTTTGAAAGCCGTAATAAACAGAATTGCTAAAATAAGGGTCGTTCTCATAAATTGACTTAAATTCATCACCGTCTACTCCTTGTTACTCACCTCAAACCAGTAGGATGCCTGCAAATGAGAGGTAGCAGGCTTGGAATCCCCTCGCTTCATTCCGAGCCATACCTCCATGTCCACATCTTTGCTTTTTGTACCACGGTCTCGATTTTGTAAAATCCACTCCCACTCACGTTTCAATTCATATATTGTTGCAATATCCTCATTTCCTTCGGGCTCGCTAAGATCGGCTTCTATTAACCTTGCTGAATCCGCACACTGAACCGCGACATGTAATTTCAGAGTACCAGACGGTAGAGCGACCTTTTGTTTTAGATGAAGATACTGGACTTTCGGAAAATTGTCGGAAGCTTGAATTCGTAGGGGAAGGGGAGTTGTTCCCAATCGCCAATCTGCGGTGTTAAATGCTTCTGGGTCTGTTGTCGATGAATGGACTACCAATCCCGAAGGGTGTGCGCCCTCTACTCCACGAATTCTAAACATAGCAAAAAGAGTTGACGCCAGCAAGACAATACTAGCCACAGATATGTATAGAGTTTTGACCACCAACCTTTTGGGTGGTAAGTGACGAGGCTTGGCCTCAATCTCCTCTTGTAATGATTTTTCAAAATGGACGTCATCTTCGATGCATTTCTCGTCGGCAGTCTGCTCGTCCAGCCCGGATTGATGAATAGAAGTCTGCAAGTCGCCTGCATCATTCGTCAGCTCGAGTGAATCAGAATCAGTATTTGTAGTTGCTTTCCAAGAGAGATTGGACGGAATATCGCTATGAATTAAACTTAGATGTACCTTCAAGCGGATTTCGCTTTGACCAACCTTTTCAAGTAAAAAAGTTGATCCCTCTAAGTTATCAACCAAACTCCAAAGTCGCTTGTTATCTCTTTCCTCCTCTAAATACACTTTCAATTTCGCGTTGAGCTTATTTATGGCTTTCTTGACGATGTGCTGTTTATCACCAAATCGGCCTTCAAACAAGGACTGCAGCGCATTGTAAGAAAACGTGTCCCCGTTGTTCTCTATTAGATGACGCAATACCTTCCTGCTGTCATT
>JAYVOT010000221.1:0-2247 GCA_043757795.1 Chthonomonadaceae bacterium
TAAAGTAGTTTGGGGGTCTCGCACGAGATGAGAGAAGGCTAGCCTATCAACGCAACCCTGCAATAATGAATTCTCGCCCCACCCTTCTCCCCGCAGAGCGGGAGAAGAGGGATCGGGGAGGATGAAGGTTCCTCAAAGTTGGGAGCAGGCGCTATCGCCGGGAGGGCGCAAATGCGCGGATATTCCTACACCAGGCAACTCTTCTTAGCAAGTAGGGTTCGGCGTTTCAGCGCCGGTGCGGGTTTAATTCAGTCGAACTCATCACCGGTAGGAGATTGAAGAGTGACGCGCACTGAATTTTCCACGAATTCGGTGATCGACTCTTCTTCGCGAAGAACGGATATCTGCTTCGTAAGCTCTTTGATCTGGTGAGAGAACTTAGCGTGCTCCTCGCTCTCATGATCTATCCGCTCGCGATGAACGCGCATCCGGTCGCGACGCTCTTCAAGTACGGTTCGCATGAGTCGGAGTTCCCGGGCGCGAGGTTTCTCGCCGAGGAACTCATCAATTACCTGCTCTTCGTCCAACTCCGAATTCTCATCATCGAAATAATTCAAACTTCGCTCTCCCCTTATTTTTACTTCCCTACTTCATCCAGTTGGCGCGAAGCCAACTCAAGGAAGAGGTCAAATCCACGCTATCCGCAAGATTTATGAGCATTTCGATATCTCTCACATCATCAAGTCCGATACTGTCCTGCGTTTTAGGGTTCATTCGCATGTAACGTCCCGGCAAAAACTGTTGACACTGATAATCCGCAAGCCCGACGCTACCGCCTAAAACGATATTGATGAGCCTCGTCCCCCATTCCAAAAGCCCCCAATTGCTGTTCTGAGCCGTCAGGAACTCCTGCTTGCTGCCCGTTCCCACTGAGAGCAGATAGAGGTCTTTCAAATCTTGATTGCCGTGATCGGGGTGAAGCGCCTGCGCAAGAGCGCACATGCTCGGATTGTTCGCGATCACTCCCCCGTCGACAAATCCGCCGTAGACCGGAAAGTAAATCGGAGCCGCTGAAGAGCGCATGATGACTTCAGTGACGCTCTCTTCTCCGTCGCCATCAGTCCCAGGGTAATTGTGGAAAAACTTAGGCTTCCAATTTCGGTTGACAGGTTCGGGCGGATTCACAGGAAGGATCGTTTCAGTTCCTGCAGCAGTCGTAATATGCTGGTTGGAGGCGCTGTCAAGTTGAAAAGTCGCGACGAGTACCCGTTTTTTCAGATCTTTCAGTTTCAGCTCGCCGAAAGTGGGAAGAATTCCTTCTCTGCGCGGTTCCGTCGCATATTTCGCGCCGGTAGCTCCCCACAAGCTTCCCAATTCATGCAGAATATCGCTCTGAAAAATATGATACCCTTTTTGCCGATAGAGTTCCACCATCTGCTTAGGCTCCAGCCCATTCGCGAACCCGCAAGCCAGAATGGAGCCTGTAGAAGTTCCAGCGAAAAGATCGACGTTGTCCAGAAAACCCGGCAACTTATCAGCGATACGTTCCAAAAGTCGCGCCGAGAGAACGCCGCGAATGCCGCCGCCATCCAGAGAAAGTATCCGATATTTTGCCATTTCAAACCTCCTTGAGCGAACTGAACCGAATTTTTGTTAGAGCTTCCTCGCTATGCCGCCTCTTGCGGAGTGATCGCAAGTCGCTCAAAGGAGAATAATTTCACTGCACTCCGAAGCGGGCGACATGGAGTTGATTCTTGATCGCACGGGCTAATCCCTCCACTAAAGCCCGCTTGGCGGAAATAAGTTCTTTTTTAAACCCGGAGAGGTCTTTTCCTCTCTCGGAAGCGATCTGTCTCTGGTCGGCGCCTTCTTTGTAAACCGTTCTGAGCACATCCGAGGTCGTCTCAGGAAGATTGAGTTCTGAGAGGTGCAACTCGATAAGCGTGCTCATTATCTCCGTATGCTCTTCCGCCAGATGCTTCAGAAGCGTTTTCAGGCTTCGTCCCATCGAAAGCCAGTTATTCAGGTCGACGCGAGTGAGAACAGCCATTTGCGGGAAGTTGCCGCAGATTGGGGAGAGCGTTTCGAAAATTTCGACCTGCGTCATACCGTCCTGATAATAGTATATAAAGGCGAGCTTCTCCAATTCCCCTCGAAAACGATCCGGACCGGTTTTGCCTTGAACGAAAACCTCGTCCAATTGGTTCAGCAAGAAGTCATAAAGGCTACGATTCTCAACCGTCTCGGTGAAAGGCGCTTTCGTGTCCGCCGGTTCGATACAAACCGATTCTCCGTTTGTTTGGTCTG
>JAYVOT010000222.1:0-2244 GCA_043757795.1 Chthonomonadaceae bacterium
CTCTCCGCAAATCAGACAGGCTCTTCTCGAAGGGTTTAAGCTGAAACAGAGTCCTGCGATTAAGACGCCTACTCTTAGAGAGCCAACAAAAAACTGGGATACCTCCCTCTTGCCGGATGGAATCTACTGGTTGAGAGTCACAGCCTCAGACAGTTTTGCAAATCCTCTCGATCCGCAAACGTCCCAGGCAATTTCGGAACCGTTCCTGATCTGCAACGCGTTGCCTCAGATTCGGCTTGGCAGTAAGCCTACTTTCGGAGTGAACAAGACGATGCTTATGGAAGGAACAGTCACGCAAACTCTGGTTGGGGTGACTGCGGTACAGTATCGGATCGACGGCGGCGACTGGATCGCGACGCTTCCGAAGGACGGACTGTTCGACTCTTCAAAAGAGAGCTTCAGCTTCCTCACTTCCCCTCTCAGTGTCGGCAAACACATTCTTGAGGTGGAGGCTTTCAACGCAGCAGGTCAGAAGTCAGTAGAAAAGAGCGATATCCTCGTTCCGTGATAATTCGTGATCCTGAATTGAAGCCACCCTCTCTGAAACTCAGAGAGGGTGTCTTCATCAGGAATTGACTAAATTAGATACGCTACGGGAATTGAGAAACCTGGGGTTGAAAGGAAGTTGGCTTAAATACCCACTGCTGGAATTGAGAAACCCGCTCATGCGGATTGAGAAAATGTTGTAATCCGAGTCGGGGCAAGCGGAATTTTTTTTAGTTCTAGAGGCGGACTTCAGTCCTCTCGACCCTAAATTACATTAAGCAAAATAATTTACAAAGATTTCTCGCCAAGTTTCATTGAAATCCGCTTTGCCGCTTCTACCGCCGCCTCGGAGATTTGGCGTTGCAAGCCAGGAGTGATTCGACTGTCCGGAGCCGAAACGCTGATCGCAGCTACAACTTGACCGTTCTTATGCAATATCGGTGCAGCGACGCAGTACGCTCCTTCCTCGTTTTCACTGCGATCAACTGCGAATCCGAGCCTGGTAGCGAGGCGCAACTCCTTATAGAATTCGGATCGGCTTTGAGAAGGCAAGCCGATGCGAGACTCTAAAACCTCCGGAAGATGATCTTCCCAACTCGTTTCTTCCATTACGGAGAGAATTGCTTTCCCCAGCGCAGTCGTATGAAGTGGGTCGCGTGCGCCGATCTTCGCTTCCATTCTGAGCGATCTCCTACTCTCTACCATTTCCAGATAGACTATCTCCCGCCCATCCATCTCCCCAAGGTTGACTGTTTCATTGAATTTATCGCGCAGTTCTCGCATTGTCCCAAGAGCCGTATCGCACAGAACATTTCGTCCTCCTGTGCGATTTAGAGTCCAGAGACGAACTCCGGTTCGGTATCGGTCGCTATTGGAATCATAGGAAACAAATCCTGCCGCTTTAAGAGTTTGCAAATAACGAAAGACAGTTGTTTTCGGCTGTTTCACATGGTAGGCGATCTCCGTCAACGTCAGTTCCCTGCCCTCTTCCGCAACAAACTCCAAAACCTGCAAAGCTTTTGCGACAGGCTTGACAATATAACTCTCACTCATAAACGTCTCCTGTTCCGTACAACGAAATCTATGTTCCATATATTTTACTCTGAATCTTGGTGGGATGACGCAATACTTTGCTAATCCTCATCTGGAGTATAGCTCTTCTCCTAACTCGCAGGATGAGTTTTTACCGCCGCCGCTTCATTTCAGTTGGCGAATAAGCAAAGGTTTCATGTGACGAAACAGATTTCATTGCACAAGAAACGGGACTCAGGATATAATTGCATTAAGAGAGTTTGAAATGTATATTTGCATCGAATTATTAACTTATTCATGTTTCGCACTCCGTAGGACGAAAAGTCCGGATGTTGAAAACACCCGATTCGTGAGATTCAGGGTTTGGAAGCGCTCTGCGCTTAGCCGGGTATCAAATTAAAACACATGGCACAAATTTGAAAAGCGGCTCTGCCCGATGTGAGAAGTCCCAAAGTTGCGGGTTGGATTATCGCCCGAAGGGCTTCTCGCCGAAGGCGCTATAGCGAAAAAGCTGTGCCCGTCGTCATGATTCGCATCTCTCTTACTCCCCCTTATCCCGCAGCGCGGGAGAAGGGGGTTGAGGGGATGAGGGCTTCCCGCCGAAGGCTCTATATCTTGTCGGACCGATGCATAATATGTTGTAATGCGGTTAAAAAATATTTTGTGAGCGATCTGGTTTCGAGGTTAGCTATTCAAAGATATTGCTACGACGTAACGGCCGTCAAG
>JAYVOT010000223.1:0-2240 GCA_043757795.1 Chthonomonadaceae bacterium
CTACACAAATCAGACTACAAAACAGGGGGCTGGAACCATGAAAAAATCGGATGCTTTGACGCAGGTCGAGGGGCGGGGCGAACTGATTCCGAGATTGGAGGCGCTCTCGGAGAGCGGGCGGGCGGACATGACTAAGTTCCTGGATAAAGAGTTGGACCGGGCGCAGGAGATGACCCGGATGATGGATTCGAAGACTTCGACGCTCTTGCTGATCGCCGGTGGAATTTCGGGAAGCATCATCTTCAAAATGCTCTCGGAAAACAGCGCACGAACCCTCTCTTCCGGGTTCTTCGTCGCGACGCTCTCGGCGCTCGCGGCAAGCGGGGTCTGCGGGGGTATGGTGATTTTGCCCAGAATCTACCGGAGTTGGAAGACGATCCTCTTCCACATTCGCCCGAAAGCGCAGGATCATATTCCGCTCTCGCCGCACTTCTTCGGGGACATCTGCCTCCATATGACGACCGACGACTACCTCGCGGATGTGCTGGAGACGACGACAGACTCGGTGCGAAGGTTGCGGGCGCTCGCGGATCAGGTGCGTATCAACGCGGAGATCGCTTATCAAAAGTCGCTTTGGGTGAGTCGGAGCGCCCTCTGCCTCAAACTTGGAATCGTCCTCGGATTGATCGCCGGAGTGCTGAAATACCTCTTATGAAGGGAGGGAGGCGTACAAAATGGGATGCCCCCGCAAATACTGGGAGTTTGCTCCGTTGCAATCGCGTAGGCTGACACTGTGTTCTGTATCGAAGTTGATTCTGCCTACGCCTTCTCTTCTGAATTTGGGGGTTGGCAGGATTCAGGCACATCATGGGTGAATTTGAGATTACTTTATTTCTTTTTTCTGGAGGAGAGCGAACAATGGCTGCAGGATGCGTATTTTGCTATTCCGATCTCGTGGGTTCGACGAAAATGAGTCAGGCTCCGGGCAAGGCTCTCTTCGCAGGCGCTATCCTGCAGCACAACAAGCAGGTTTCCGAGGCGATCACGCAGGCAAGAGGAACTCCGATCAAGGGAGACGGCGACTGCTGGAAGGGGCTGTTCGACGACGAGGAGAAAGCTCTGGCGTGCGCCATCGCCGTCCATCGCGCCCTCAGAACTGCCCCCTGGACGGACGGAGCCGGCAAAGTATGGGAGCTTAAAGTACGTATCGGCATTCATCATCTGGGAACCTCCGTCACAATTGACCCTGATGCCCCTGAGAGCGCCCACAAGAACTACACGGAAATCGCCTATACTCGGCGGGTGATGGATCAGGCAGTGGGAGAGCAGATTCTGGTATCGAAGCGGCTCTTTGAGAAGCTCGAGGGAGACCTGAAACCGAAAGAGTGGCGTATCTTCCCCAACCTCTATTTGAAAGATTTCGAGGGTCCCCACACCCTCTGCGAGAACCTGTGGGACGGCAAGTCCCGGGGCGCGCCGAACTCCCGGTGGCTGCCCGGCTGGCTCAGGAGAACGACCAACGAGTTTGTCGGGCGGGAGAACTATCTCGCGAAGGTGGACGGCTGGCTGAAAGGAACGAAGCCCTGCCTTGTGATGCATGGATTTGGAGGGGCGGGAAAGACAAGATTGGCATCTCAGGCATTGCTGGCAGTGGCGGACAGATTCGAGGGCAGGGTCTACGCCGCTTCCCTGGAGTCCCTCAAGCTAGATACTTTTACCGACGAATACGGGAAGGAACGAGCTTCAAACGAGACTTTTCGCGCTCTGACGCTTGCGATCGGGCAGGCTGTCTTCGGGGAGGAGGCGCAGTTCCTCGATCCAGTCAATGAGGTTCCCAAGCGCCTGGATGACGGAGTCGACCGGCTTCTTTTGCTCGACAACTGGGAGAACCTCTTTCATCCGGATACCGGGCGATGGCTTGCTAAACTGCTGGTGAAAGTCAAATCGCTGAAGTGCCTCGTCACCTCCCGCCAGAATGTGACGATGGGTTCGGACAGCGAGAGCGTGCATATCGACGGGCTTGATATCCCAAAAACCTCACAACTTCCATTGGAGGAGCAGGACGGATACAGACTTTTCAAAGTGAGAGTCTCCCAACAGACTCCCGCAAAAGGCCTGAACGATACAGACTCCCTGGCAGAAATTCTGAACCTCACGGAGGGCTTCGCGCTTGGCATCGAGTTGACAGCTGCTCAACGCCAACTCCAGACTCTGAAAGAGATCGCGGACGGGTTGAATAAGAGTCTGCTCGCAGCCCAAGACGAGGCGATGACTCCCGGCATGCAGTCCGCAGAGCACGA
>JAYVOT010000224.1:0-2238 GCA_043757795.1 Chthonomonadaceae bacterium
CCGCCGTGCAGAGTCGCGCCGATGGGACCTAGCCCGCCTTTGATGACATCGATGTAGTCGTGGTCGAGCCGAGGTCTATTTCCGAGCATGGTTTTCAAATGAGGCAAGACATTAGGATTCGCTATGATTTCGCTCTCGAAGCCGCCCCAGGCAACGCTGCCGGAAGAGCGAAAACTTGTCTTTTCAGACTCCAACTCCGCCTTCAAGCGCGAATCGATATTCGCATTGAGAGACTTCAAAACAACCTCGGAAAACGCCTGCCGAACCACAAGATATCCATACAGGTCAACAAAATAAGTTTCTTCTTCAGTCATTGATTCTCCTCAAATCGATCAATACGCTCACTCTTCAAAGGTTGTAATTGGGCAGGGCTAGCGCATCTAGATTCAATTCAGCGAATGCCAACAAATATCAACAGTTCACACTCATTCCTTTCCTCTATGGAAAATGCCCGTTGAAATCGGTCTTTAGGAAACTATCGCTACTTATATGCCCAATTGGTGACCGCTCCTCTGATTGGCAAGCGCGTGCGGTTCATTTACCTTCCTCCCTACTCGCCAAATTTGAATTTGATTGAGCGTTTGTGGAAGTTCTGCAAGAAGAAGGTTTTGAGCATCTACTACGGCACGTTCAAGGAATTCATGAAACGGTTTTTCATAAGTTATTTTTGAACCAACCATGCTCGTTTAAGCGTTTCCAGGCGACACGAATATGGGCGGGCAAGAAAGTTTCGCGTTTGCGTGGATTCCATGCGTGTACTTTCTCGATGGCAATTTCGCTATCGGCGGCGGCGGGGGGGGCTTCCTGAGCAACCCAGTGAACTGTTGCTAGCAATTCCATTCCGTAGGGCGTTTCAAAACCCTCGATCAGTTCGTTGACTCGAGTCAACCGCTCTTCCGTCTCCGGATGATCTTTCAGAAATTGTTTAAATTCAGCTTTGACTTCCGGCATGACAAATACGGATGCTTTCCCATCCCGGTCGCCATATCCACGAATATGGTGACCCTCCATGCGTTGCAAAACATGATGCAAAGTTTCGGAGTAGGGCCCGTACTGTTGCTTGACGAAGTTCAATTTTAGCGGTTGCCCAGCTTGTTGTAAGAAGTAAGCTAATTTCTGAATTTCCAAAATAGAATGGTGATAGCCAGGAATGGCATAATTTTCCAATGCAGCCAAAAGCGCAGCTCTTCCCATTGTCATCTTCGGACGGGCAGTGGACACCATCATAGTCTCAGAATTTGGCGCTCCTTCCGGAGCAAAGAGCAGAACATGAACCTCCGGGAGAGAAGCGAAAGCCGCCTCGATTTTCGGTCGCACTACATTCCAGTCCAACCCTCCATTTCCGCAACCGAGCGGAGGCAGAGCTAGAGAGGTGATTTTCTCAATGCGGATGAAACGGATCAGGTCTTCCAATCCAGACTCGATATCTTGCAGTCGCGACTTGCTTTTCCAATCGGTTTTCGTGGGAAAATTGACGATCCATCGAGGCGCGAGTTCCCCTGTCAGAAAGACAAACATCTTTCCGGTTTGCACCTCACCTTTATCGCATGCTTTTCGATAGGCATTGTAGTTAGCTGGGTATGCCTGCTTGAACTGAAGCGCTATCCCTTTGCCCATCACTCCGACAGTGTTGACAGTATTCACCAGGCATTCCGCTTCCGCTCCAAAAAGGTCTCCGTGTTGTAGTTCGATCATGGCGATATCCTTTTCAATAGTACCACTCTGGATGAACAACGATGTCCGGAACATGGGAGGTAATTTGCAATTTAGACTCCGCTAATCGGGCGACATGATCCGTCTTGACGCCGATTTTTGTCACCTTTGTCCAGGGAAAGAAACGATGTACTAGGAATTCGGCTTGGCGTCTTCGCTTGCGGTCGCCGTCGTCAACCGTATCAGCCCAGAAGCTTGCCTCCATAATTTCCCAATCCAGCTTTTCTAAGTCTTTGAGGTCTGTGTAAAATTCGCTAATCTCCATCGCGGCATGACCGTCAGTAAAACAGAACGGCATGCCGTTCTGTTTTACTGCTTCTACAGAAGAACATAAATGTATCACATCCTCTTGACTTCCAGTATACCCTTCTACACTTTTTTTGTGAATCGAATACAACATGGGGGAACGAGCCGCAAAATAGAAAGGCACATAGTCTGCAAGGGTTCCGTACTTACAGATCAGGATTTGTTTTTTGGCTCTTCTGTCCTTTATGGTCTGGTGTGCAATCCCAACTGAGTTAATCT
>JAYVOT010000225.1:0-8189 GCA_043757795.1 Chthonomonadaceae bacterium
CGAGATGAAGTTGCCCAACCCCTTTCCTCTGTTTTCGAAATCGCGAAACATTTGAAACGAGAATGTGCGACCTATGGATAAACTGAAGCGGTACTGGAATCCGATCATTCTTCTGCTTGCTATTCGCAGGGAGACTGCTGTTCATGAGTTTTCATCGAACCCGGGCGGGATGATGGGGCGCGTGTTCATTGCGATCTTAGCGGCGTTGGCGGCGTTTTCGCTCGGACTGCATCTCAGTAGCGGGTGGGCAAGCTTTACAATTCAAGAGGCAACTGCTCAATCAGCGCAGTTTTGGATTAAAATCCAGTTCTTCTGGTTTATCGCTCTCCTTTTGCCCGGCGTAGTAGCGCTGTTTGGCAGGCCGATCGGAACTTCTCTCCTTCGCGCTTTCGAGTTGCGAGCTTCGCAACTCTTTATCGCAGAGGCGTTGGGTCTCCTTTGCGACACTCCGAGCCTACTTGTGGTTTTCGCTGCACTTCCGTTATTTTTCGCGCTTGCAACCCAAGCCGCTTTTGTAGAGATGATCGCGCTCTTCTTCGGGTTGTTGGCAGTGGCGTTGCAAACCGCAGGAATAGCGACTTTGTGTCTGCATTTCAACTCTCTTTTTGGGAGTCGAGTTAGGAAATTGTCGGAAGTTCCCGCCTTCACCGTGCTCCTGCTTTTCTTGCTGTGCGTTGCCATGCCTCCCGCCTTCGCCTCTATGACCACTTATAAGCATGGCAAGCCTGATCCGCCGCCGTTTTCAAAAAGTTCAATAGGGCCGTTGCATCTAGAGGCGCTGATACCTGCGGTAGAGTTCGCCGACATGACTGCAACGGCACGGGCAAACGACTTTATCGGCTTAACTCGCAGTTCCGGCGCGCTATTTTGCATGACGATTCTTTCACTTTACGCAGGGTATCTCGCCGTGTCTCAATCGGGACGCATTAGAGAGGAGAGCGGAGAGCGCGCCCCTCGCAAGCGAATTTCCCATCTTCCACAAACGACAATCGTCTCCCAAACTCCGATTCAACAAGTGTTCACGGTCGCTTATACGGAACTGACCTTACTCCTCCGACAACCGCACACCTACTTGAAGCTGTCTGAACCGGCGGGATTGATACTCATGTGTTTTATGGGTTTGCTTGCGCCGGACATGGGGAAAGACCCTGTCTATAACCTCAAAGAACTCCTGGGAATCGGCGGCATCTGCTTCAATCTGATCTGGCAGTTGCAACTGATTTGCAACCGTTTCGGAAGCGAATCCGGAACAGCGACGTTCCTATTCAGCGCTTCCGTTCCAAGATCGCATTTGATGTTAGGGAAAAATATCGCTCTTTTCATCCTTCTCATTCTCATAGACAGCGCGGCGATTCCCGGTTTGCTTTTTGTCGCGGAGGCATCTCAAAATACGCTTGCATTCCTCTTGTGGCTACCTATTGCGCTAATAATTCTCACTTCATTCGGGAACCTGCTTTCCATAGAGCAACCCTATGCGATTTCGCGCCGGATAGGAACGCCAAAACGATCTTTGCCTGACGTTCTCGGCTTCGCGTATCTGTTGGTTGGAGTCGCGACAGGAACGCTAATTTGGGGCTTGCAGATTTTGATCGCGAGATTCGGAGCGGTCGGTTGGCTAGGGTCGGTCTCAGTGGTGATTTCACTCTACTGCGGTTCTCTGATTCTCTCTGTAAAACGGTTGCAAAGCAGAGAAGGCTCATTCATCGGTCAATTGGATCGGGGGGAGAGGGGATGAATAGGATGTCTGCAATTTCAGTTAAAGGGCTTTCGCACGCATACGGCAAAAGAGTCGTGCTCGACTCCATCGACTTGCAAGTCGCGCCGGGCGAGTTTTTCGGCTTTCTTGGACAGAACGGCGCAGGCAAATCGACGGCGATTCGAGCGATGTGCGGCTTTATAAAACCGGACAAAGGGGAAGTACAAGTTGCAGGCGTCGATGTGAATCGCAACAGTATCGAGGTGAGAAGCCGCATTGGCATCCTTTCGGAGGACATCGTGCTCTACGAACGTTTGACCGGTCGAGAACTGTTGGAGTTTACTGGGAGAATGCACGGCTTGTCCGAATCCGTGAGCAGACTTCGTTCCGGCGATCTGTTGGAGCGCCTGGAACTGGGTGGAGCCGCGGACAGAATGATCAGCGGCTATTCGCTGGGCATGAAGAAGAAAACGGCGTTCGCCGCCGCTTTAATTCACTCTCCTCAAGCGCTCTTTTTGGATGAACCCTTCAACGGAATCGACGCCCACTCCACGCGCACGCTTTGCAACTTGTTGCAATGGCTCTGCAAAGAGAGGGAAGTGGGAATTCTCTTCACCTCGCATGTTCTTGAGATGGCGGAGCGCCTCTGCGACCGCGTGGCGATCCTTCACGCTGGACGCATACAAGCGGAAGGAACGGTTGCGGAATTGAAGCGATCTGCCGTCGAGCAAGGCAAATCGCTGGAGGATATCTTTTTGGAGCTTACCGGTTCTGAAAAAACGCTTACTACGGAGCTGAGCTGGTACTAACATTCAAATTTTTGATTGAGTTTCAAAAAGGCAAAAATGATGAAAGTTGACAACGGAGTATCGAAGTCAAGGTTGAGGTTAAACCGGTGAAGTAAGAAGCGAAATTTTCTTATTGCTTGCGTCCGAAATGGGAGAAGAAATCAAATGCGCGTCGTACCCGTTGTTCTCGTGATTGGAATCGTAGAACTGATCAGCGCTGTTAGTAATCTTATTTGATACAAGTTCGTCTACAGTTTATATGAAAGATACGTGAACTGGTATTCGAGTAGTGCGAATAGGCTATTTGAGGAGAAAGTTTCTGCTTGCGGGTTTGATGTTCATGACGATGGGAACGGTTGCAGGTTGGATAATGCATGTAAAATCGCCAAGGGAAGCGATCATTCTCCAATACTAACACCCCAAAATTGGGGGTGGGCGTTTCAGCGCCGGGGGCGCGAATTAGCAAGATTTCCGCCTCTGATACTAACACCCCGGAATTTGGGACGGAGTTTAAGGGAGTGAGGGCGCATTAACAAGACTTTCAACTCCAAGTCTCTACAAATTTGCTTAGCTTCACGCTCATGCCCCAACCCTCCCATAGGCGTTCACTACCGCTCTCAAGGCTTGTAGACGCATTGAGTCCGCGAAGGCGGACTTCTTAATTCCAGCGGCGGACGTCAGTTCGTCCGACCTAAAGCCCTAATTACATAACATTACTAAATAATGCAATGACGGGCTTCCAACTCCTAACTTCCTTCAAACTTTGACGGCGCGTTTCGCGCCGGCCGGTTTTCGAGCGGCTGTAGTTCTTCCTCGTTTCGCTTTGCCTTCAGCAGAGTAAGTGCACGTGAACTCCTGACCGTCTTTTAGCGTTCCGTCCGCATTGATTTTAAGGGCGGTACTGCATTTCGGATAAGCGCTGCACCCCAGGAAAGGACCGAAGCGACTGCTTCGCGTCAACATTCTGCCGTGTTTGTCCGGGCAGATGAAGTCGGTGGCGTTCGGCAAGGATGCGGTGGACTCGATTGGGTCTTTCGCCTCTTCCGGCGGAGCGGGAGAGCCGTCCGCAGCGCCAGCAGGCTGAGCTAGCATTCCGCAAGCGAAATTTTCGCCTTCGACAGGAGTTCCGTCCGCGTTCATCTTCAGGATTTTTCGACATTTCGGGAAGCCGCTGCAACTGATGAACGGCCCGTATCGCCCCTGTCTCATCACCATCGCAGTGCCGGTGTCGGGGCATTTGAACTCCGTTTCGACGGGTTGGGGCTTGAGATTTTCCATCTCGGTCCCCGCCGCTTTCACGAGAATTTCAAAGGGCGTGTAGAAGTTTCTAAGCAGTCCCACCCACTCCTGTTTGCCCTCCTCGACCTCATCGAGCTTGTTTTCCATCTCCGCAGTAAATTTCATGTCCATGACTTCTGCGAAATGCTTCACCAACTGATCGGTGACGACCATTCCGAGATCAGTCGGAACAAACGCCTTCGCGACGAGATCGACATACTTCCGGTCTCGAATCGTGGAGATGATTGAGGCGTAGGTGCTAGGGCGTCCTATTCCCTGTTCTTCAAGCGCTTTGACGATTGTCGCCTCCGTGTAGCGGGGCGGCGGTTGAGTAAAGTGTTGCGCCGGTTCCAATTTGTTAAGGTCGAGCGGTTGCCCTTTTGCAAGCGGAGGAAGCGGGGGCTGTTCGTCATCAGAAAGCGTTGCGTCGTCCTTGCCCTCCGTGTAGACCCGCATGAAACCGTCGAACTTGATGATGCTTCCGGTCGCTCGGAAGACATAGGGATCGGAGCCTGTTTTTTCAGAAGTTGCGTTGATGTCCGCGGAAGTGAGATCTTTCACCGCAGGATTCATCTGACTTGCTAAAAAACGCTGCCAGATGAGCCTATAAAGTCTATATTCGTCACGAGAAAGATACTCGGAGAGAGTGTCCGGCTCCCTATACGCGGAAGTGGGGCGTATCGCTTCGTGTGCATCCTGCGCTGCGCCCTTGGTTTTGAACTGTTTTGGTGCGTCGGGCGCGTAGGAGTATCGCGCTTGATCCGCTGTAAGAGTTGTGTCGTACTTCTCCTTGATGAATCGGATCGCTTCCGCCTGCGCATCCGCTCCAATTCGCACGGAGTCGGTACGCATATAGGTGATCAACCCGACGCTGCCCTGCGATCCCAATTCTACGCCTTCATAGAGCGACTGCGCGACGGACATCGTTTTTCTGTTGCCGAAACCCAACTTTCGGGAAGCCTCTTGCTGCAAAGTGCTCGTGATGAAAGGCGGAGCGGCATTGCTTTTCTGTTCGCGCTTCTTGACTTCCGCGACCTCGTACTTTGCGCCATCAATGTCCGCAAGAATCACTGCGATGTCTTGCTCGCTCTTAGGCTCTAATTTTTTGCCTGCGCGCGAATTGAGTTTTGCCGGGAAAAGTTGCTTCTTCTCCGGTTTCACCGGAGTGAGCGTCGCTATTAGCGACCAATACTCCTCAGGGACGAACGCCTTGATGGCACGTTCACGATCACATATCATTCGTACTGCGACTGACTGCACTCGTCCGGCGGAGAGTCCCTTCTGAATTTTTTTAGAAAGGACAGGGGAGAGTTTGTAGCCGATCAATCTATCAAGGACTCGACGCGCCTGTTGGGCGTTGACGACGTCCATATTGACCTCGCGGGGGTTCGCAAGCGCCTCTTGAACCGCCTGTTTGGTGATCTCGTTGAACTGAATGCGGAGTGGGTTCTTAATTTTGAGCGCTTCCGCAAGATGCCATGCGATCGCTTCGCCTTCTCTATCCGGGTCGGAGGCGAGATAGATTTTCGATACGCCTTTCGCCGCCGCCGTAAGCCTTTTAAGTACGTCCCCGCGATCCGCTAAAGGCTCATAAGTAGGTTCAAAGTCTTTATCCACTTTGACGCCAAGCCTCATTTTGGGGAGATCGCGAACGTGACCCATACTCGCCTCAATGATGTAGTCGTCACCGAGAAAATTTTTAAGCGTCTTTGTCTTTGCGGGAGACTCGACTATGATTAGCGATTTCGCCATAAAAAACTCATTTCCCTGCCAACGCGTTTCAAGTGCGTTCATGTCAATTCGTTCCGCGTTATCTTACCTCTGCCCCTCTGCTTTGTCAAGTTTTGTCTAAAATCGTCATTGAGCAACGATCTTCCAGGTTCCGGAAAGCGGTTATTTGATGTGAAAAGAGGTAAGATTCAGTTGAAAAGAGAGAGTGCAAGGCCAAGCAAAAAGGATTTCCCACCGAAACGCTTGCAGTTTGGAAGCAAACGAAAGTCTGCCTATCCTGTCGAGGTGGTACTGAAAGGTACCTGCCCTCTGCGGGCTATGGAATCTCGGAAAATGGTTATCCCTTCCAAATGGCGATTTGAAATCCCTTGGATAAATTCCCGCTCTTGATGGCGTTCCGCCGTCTGCGATTCGCACTCTATTCAAAGTCGCCCTTGGAGCTTTCGTATCCGAAAGACGCCTATTCGATTAATGGGTATTTTAAGCGCCCGGATTTTGTTGGTTGCGTAACATGAGTTACTGAAAGCGATACTGCTTCCGAATGTTGCATCAAGATATTCCCGCTCTTATATTAGCCCCAATGGACGGCGTGACGGACGCTCCAATGCGCTCCCTACAAGGCGAATTAGGAGGGTTGAGCTATGCCGTCTCCGAATTTTTACGAGTCAATCATGAAGCTCCGCCGGTAAAAGTTTTCCACCGAAATATTCCGGAATTGAGGAATGGCGGAATGACTCCCAGCGGACTTCCTGTTCAAGTGCAGATACTTGGCGGAGATGCCGGACGAATGGCTGAAGCGGCTTGGATCGCCTATGAGGCGGGGGCGAAAGCCATCGACGTCAACTTCGGGTGTCCCGCTCCAACTGTCAATCGACACGACGGAGGGGCGACGCTTTTAAAACATCCTTTACGAATCCGCGAGATCATTGCGGCTATTCGAGATGCGCTCCCGAAGGAGATTCCAGTCTCCGCGAAGTTGAGACTTGGTTGGGACTCGATCTCTCCATCTATGAGAACGCTGAGATGGCGGCGGAGGGAGGCGCCTCCTGGCTGACGATCCATGGACGAACTCGCGCTCAGGGGTATGCGCCGCCCGCACATTGGGAACCGATAGGATTGGTGAATCAAAGGCTGAAATTGCCCATCGTCGCTAATGGCGATATCTGGACGGTCGATGATTTTCGGCGTTGCCGAGAAGTAACCGGTTGCAGACATTTCATGATCGGAAGAGGCGCTCTCGCGAGTCCCGGGCTGGCAAATCAGATCGCCTGCGAACTGGGGATTTCAAGAAGTTGCAACACCCCTGCTTTTCTTCATCACGATTGGTTAGGAAGACTGAGTCGACTTGTTGAAATAACTCTCAGTTATGGCGAGACGAATTCCGGACAGGCTTTGAGACGAATGAAACAGTGGCTAAATCTCGCTCGATTGCACGGCGATTTTTCGGATTTCGAATACGTAAAACGAGCGCAAACGACAGAGGAGTTGCTATCGCATTTCAAGACTCCAGCGCTAGTTTGAATCAGATTTGACGGTTAATTCGCCACTTCCGTATTAATCGAGCAGGAAAAATGCACCCGAAACTCGAATCACTTTTACAGTCGGATTCAGTTTGGAATTCCAATTTCAATTTCAATTTCAACAGCAGAGCGCTCCGGTGCGCCCGCTATAAGAGAGGATGGCTTCTTTCATGAGCGAATACGCGCCTCAAAAGAGCGATAAATTTACGTTTGGTTTGTGGACGGTCGGAAATCCCGGCAGAGACCCCTTCGGCGGACCTGTAAGAGAGCCGGTATCCCCCTGCGGATTGGCTTTTCAAGTCCCGTATATAGTCGAAAAACTTGCAAATTTAGGCGCGTACGGGATTAATTTACATGATAACGATCTCGTACCCATCGATGCGACGCCTGGCGAATATGCTGCCATCGTTTCGGAATTCAAACAGGCCCTGAGCGACAATGGCATGGTCGTTCCAATGGCGACGACGAACTTGTTCTCAGACCCGATCTTTAAGGACGGCGCTTTTACCTCTAATGATCCGAAAGTAAGAGCCTACGCGCTTCAGAAAACCATGAATTCAATGGACTTAGGGGCTGGACTTGGCGCGAAAGTTTATGTGTTTTGGGGCGGACGCGAGGGAACGGAGACGGATGCAAGCAAAGACCCGAGAGACTCGATGAAGCGATTCCGAGAGTGCATGAACTTCCTTGCTGAGTACGATATCGAGCAGGGCTACAACATGAAATTCGCTCTTGAACCGAAGCCGAATGAACCTCGAGGAGACATTTATCTGCCGACAGTCGGTTCCGCTCTCGGCTTCATTGCAACTTTGGACAATCCGGATAAATTCGGAGTGAACCCGGAATTCGCGCATGATACTATGGCAGGATTGAACTTCGTGCATGCAGTGGGGCAGGCGATTGACGCCGGGAAGCTGTTTCACATCGACTTGAATGGGCAGAAGCCGGGAAGATATGATCAGGACTACCGGTTTGGAGCGGAAGACATAAAGACCAACTTTTTCCTCGTGAAGTTGCTCGAAGACAGCGGTTACACCGGAATGAAACACTTCGACGCCCACGCTTATCGAACTGAGGACGAAGCAGGAGTATGGGACTTTGCCGCCGGATGCATGAAGACCTACCTTATTCTAAAGGAGAAAGCTCGAAAATTCAATGCCGACCCGGAGATTCAGG
>JAYVOT010000226.1:0-2227 GCA_043757795.1 Chthonomonadaceae bacterium
CTTACGCGCTTCCCTTCAACCGAACGACAGGTTTCAGCCTTGATATGCACAAGAAATCGCGGCGAAAGCCTTGTCGCAACAGTCAAGAGCATTCTTCACCCCAATAGCATGTGTTGCGAGCTAATTATTATCGATCAGTCCGATGACCAAAAAACGCGCGCAGCTCTAACGCCCTTTTATCAAGACAAACGTTTGAGGTACATTCATACGGAGTCGAGAGGGAAGGGGAGAGCGCTGAACCTCGGCATTGAGATCGCTCGCGGAGAATTCATCGCTATCACCGATGACGACTGCTATGTTGAACAAGATTGGCCGCGTCATCAGTATGAAACGCTTTTGGGAAATCCGCAGGCAGCTATCGCATACGGAAGCGTTCTTGCGGCGGAATACGACATTAAGACAGGGTACATTCCAGCTTACGCCGTTACGCAAAACCGAATGTGCAGCAGCGTTTGGGATAAACTGTCCGCTCGAGGCATCGGCGCGAATATGGTAGTTCGGCGTCAATCGGTTTTAGAGTTGGGAGGTTTTGACAACTCGCTTGGTCCTGGCGGCAAATTCAAAGCGTGCATAGACGGCGATATGACTCTTAAATGCATTTTGAGCGGGAGAATGATTTTTGAATCGACCAAAAGCTCTGTCATTCACTACGGATTCCGAGACTGGGAGAGCGGACGAGCAGCGACTTACAACGCATGGTACGGCATTGGAGCGACCTGTGCTAAACCCCTGAAGTTAGGGAGGCCGGATGCGATCGTAATCGGTTTCCATGAGTTTTTCAACCATGCTTTTTTTCCTTTTCTAAAAGCGATTCTTACCGGTACGCGCCCTACTGGATGGCTCAGGGTCAAAGGATTTCTAGAAGGCATGTTGGAAGGACTTAAAACTCGAGTCGATCCGAGCACAATGAATTATATTTCAGTGGAAACGCCCGAAGTCCAATCTCAGATTGCAAGCCTGACGAAGGTGAAATTTCCCGGGGCAAGTCGATTAAAACAGATGTAATAGTTTTGAGCGTACGTTTCTACCGTCCGCTCTTTCATGTTCGCTCCCTTATTTGAGGTGAGCCTATTTGACGGGCTTTGCTCTCCGGTGGAGTTCAAGCAGGAAACAAGTCGCGTTCCGACGAACTTTAAGACAGTTCGAACGAGCGTGATATTTCATTTTTAGGAGTTGCATTTATGGAAAGCGAGCCGGAAATTTTACTGAGTCAGGTTGCGATTCAGCTTCGAGAGGGCGATGACGTCGCTGTCGCTAAGAAAAGGATCCCTGCAGGGACGACTTTGCTTTTAGATAAATCGCCAATCCGACTCCGCTCGCAAACTCCGCCCGGACACAAGTTCGCTCTCCGCCGAATACCCGAAGGCGCTCCGGTAAGAAAATACGGACAAATTATCGGGTACGCGCTTTCAGACATCGAACCGGGCGATTGGGTGCATACGGACAACTTGGGTTTTGGAAAGGGCGAAGCCGGAGGTGCGGGCGGCCTTCGTCTGGACTATGAATTCAGCGTGGATGTGCCTAAAACGGACTACTATCCGCTTGAGAAACAACGAACTTTTCCTGGTTTTTTAAGACCCGACGGAAGGGTTGGAACACGAAACTATGTTGGTCTTATTTCTACGGTAAACTGCTCCGCTTCAACAGTACAAAGAATAGCGGACTATTTCAGAACTCCGGGCGCTTTGCAAGAGTTTCCCGGCGTTGATGGAGTTTTCCCCGTAGCGCACAAGAGCGGTTGCGGGCAGCATCTTGGCGGGGACGACTTTAAAACTCTCCAACGTACGCTCGCAGGAATGGCGGATCACCCGAACGTCGGCGGTTACCTCATAGCAGGGTTAGGTTGCGAAGTGAATCAGGCTCTTTCCCTAGCTCAAAACGGCGGTTTGATACGCCCTGAATCGCTGACTCAACCTCGTTCCGAACTCCCGCCCATACTTATCATTCAAGAGGAAGGCGGAATCCGAAAAACGGTTTTGAAGGGAATCGAAGAGACTGTCAAACTCCTGAAACGCGCTTCGCTTGCCAAAAGGACGAAACAGTCGATCGCAAATCTTCTTGTCGGGACCAATTGCGGCGGCAGCGACGGCAACTCAGGCATCACAGCGAACCCCGCCCTCGGCGATGCAGGCGACGAGTTCGTCCGACACGGCGCAGGGTGGGTTCTCGCAGAGACCACTGAAACCTATGGGGCGGAGCATCTGCTGACAAGAAGGGCGGTGACTCC
>JAYVOT010000227.1:0-2227 GCA_043757795.1 Chthonomonadaceae bacterium
TATTGTTCTGTCTGCTTCTGATTTTCGGAGTTGGTTATAAGCTGTTTCGCAAGTATCAGCGGGTACGACCGGAAAGGCGGATTGCAAGAACAATGGCGACTTACCTGAATGAGAATTTTGACGCTGCTGCAGTTGGCGGATCTCCTGCGAGCATGACGCTGTCGAACCTGGCGGTTGAGAACGCAGTCGGACTCAGCGGAGCGAACGGGCTTGGCATCTCGGTCGCTTCGGCGTTGGCTCTCGGTTTTACGACTGCGACGGACGTAGCTTCCGGAGACGCGCGCGTCCGGATGGCGTTTCGATTGGCGGCGAATAGCACGCGGATCGGGGTGTTTTTGAGGCATAACGGCGGCTCGACCTCAACCTTTACGGCTTATTCGGCGTCGATCGCACTTGCCGGCCCTGCTGGGAACGTAGGAATTGCAGTGTATCGATGGTCTGGCGGGAGCGCGACCACGCTCGGAGCTGACGATTTGTTCGCGTCTTCGTTCGCCCTGAACGCCTGGTACGCCTTCGATTGTACTGTAGTTGGAACTTCGATATCTGTCGGGGTTCAACGCGCTGTGGATGCGCTCTGGTTGCAGAGCGATGGGACCTGGGGCGCGACCTTTGCTCGGCCGATCGTTCGCATTGACTCGACTTTGTCCGGAGCGGGTCACGCTGGAGTATTGGCGTTCGGCGCGATCGGCGCGGCGTTTGCTGACGATCTGTATTTTACGGACGCCGGCGACACGTCAGGAGTCTTCGTAGCTGCCTCAACAGGAATCGCTGTGTCGGCGAACTCGACGGGCGTTTTTTGGCCTTCTGGGAGCGTTGCGTTCGACGGGAGCGGCGGCGCGACTGTGATCGACAACGGCACTTATTGCAAGCTCGGCTTCTCCGGAACGAGCCTGGCGCTGAACCTGGATGTATCGGCGCTGAAAGGCGGATCGATCTCGGTAGCAAACTGGGGCAGCTTCATCTGCGTGATCGATGGGAAGGTTGCAGTGAAGGCGGTTTTGACGGACCCGGGCAGCGGCTTGAGCGCGCTTCGACTGGCGGTTGCGAGTGGGCTTGCTTCCGGAGCGCACACGGCGGAGATCTGGCGCGATATTATCGACGAGTCAAACGAGTGGACTCCTGTGAGCGCTGTGAAGGTAGTCGGTTTTCAGATAGACACAGGGGCGGCACTCTCTGCGCCTTCAGGACTGATCGCACTCCGGACAAAGCGCGGGCTTGTGATGGGCGACTCTATCGTGAAGGGCTATGCGACAACTGATAGCTCTTTTGACGCGAACTTCCCTCCTGGCACTTTTGCTCATCTTTTGATGCGTGGGCTGGATATGGAAGCGGGGCAGGTCGGGAAAAGCGGGCAGGGCTGGCTTCACGCTGGAACAGGCGGCGAAACTGGCGGGCTGGCGTTTCCCTCGACCTGGAATTTCCTCTCGAGCGGCGTTGCGAGGAACCTGAGCGGCCTCGATTATCTGATTGTGGCTGGAATGGGCACGAACGATACCGCCGATGTGACCTCGACGGTCCAAAGTTGGCTCGTCGCGGCGCGAGCTGCAGTGGGCGCGTCGTGTTGGATCGTGTTGTCTACCCCGTTTTCGTCGAACGCTTCGACAGCGCAAATTAAGGGCGCAGTTTCGGCATACATCGCCGCTCATCCCGCTGATCTTAAAACGGTCGTCGTGGATCCTGGGACGGTGTTGCCGTTGACGGCGCTGATCGGGGGCGGCTCCGCTGATTTCCTGAAGTTGGACGGCGTTCACCCTAACTCGACTGGGCACGCGATGGAAGCGGCGGTTTTGACGGGTTTGATCTTGCGAGCGACCGCGGGAACTTCCACGACCGTAGGCTCAACCTCCGGAGTCACTCTCGATCTGACTCAGCCGCTTGGGACGGGAGCCTGGGCGACAACGACGGTCGGCGAAGCGCTGAAAGCCTCCTGGATTCAGGGCAAAGGCAGGTGGGTCGTCAGCGGCTCCAATCTGAGGCTCTATGCGCCGGACGGAACGACAGTCGAAAAGTCTTTCACTCTGAACTCGCCTACGGCTCCGACTGAGAGGCTATAACGCCGTTGAATTAGCACGGGAAGGACATCCGGCTCAGCCTCCCGCAACGGCGCTTTTCAAATGAGGCATTCAGTTGAAATGCGTTGCTTCTTAATCTGGACTTTAGCCATTTTTGAATCAGGGATGGAGTGACTTGTATCGTTTGTGAAGTAGAATATTGGTGTAAAAGCCAA
>JAYVOT010000228.1:0-8154 GCA_043757795.1 Chthonomonadaceae bacterium
CGCTTGCCTCCATGAAAAAATATTCGGAGCAAGAATAGCGGACTGTTCTCCACGAAGGATGCAAAATCCTCCAATCGTTTACCGGAGTTCGCGCAATGCAGGTGCGACGCGAGCGCCCAATAGTTCGATTGATCTCATATATTTTTCATGAGTCAGGTCGGCGCTGTCCATCTGAAAGGTGACGCGGGAGATGCCTCCTAAAGACTCGCTATGTCTGACGATCTTCTCGGCGACTTCTTCCGGATTGCCGACTAAAAGCGCTCCGTGCAAACCTCGCTGAGCATCGAAACGAGCGCGCGTCACAGGCGGCCAACCCCGTTCCTTGCCGATTTCGGTGAAGTTTCGCGCATAACCGGGGAAATAATCATCCACAGCCTGTTCAGTCGTCTCAGCGACATAACCGAGAGAGTGCAAACCAACCTTCAGTCGTTCCGGCGCGTGCCCGGCTTGCCTTCCCGCTTCTCGATAGAGATCGACTAGAGGGCGAAAGTTGCGCGACTCTCCTCCGATGATCGCTACCATCAACGGGAGTCCTAAAACGCCGGCGCGTGCGAATGATTCGGGAGTTCCGCCAACCCCCAACCAAATCGGGAGTGGGTTTTGCATAGGGCGCGGGTAGACGCCCTGACCTGTGAGCGCGGCGCGATGTTTGCCGGACCAATGGACGTTTTCATTGTCCCGAATGTTGAGCAACAGGTCAAGTTTCTCTGTAAACAGGGAGTCGTAATCGTTGAAATCCAGACCGAAAAGGGGGAAAGATTCCGTAAAGGAACCTCGCCCGACAACCATTTCCGCCCTCCCTCTCGAAATTAGGTCAAGAGTCGCGAAATTTTGGAACACGCGCACAGGGTCGGCTGCGCTTAGAACGGTGACTGCGCTCGTGAGGCGAATGCGGGTAGTTCGCGCCGCCGCCGCCGCAAGGATGATGCCGGGTGCGGAGTCAAGGAACTCCTTACGATGATGCTCCCCAATTCCGAATACGTCTAGTCCGACTTGGTCGGCATGTTCGATTCTTTCGATCAATTGCAGAAGAGAATTCGACGGGCTGATCCGCTCGTCGGCGCCGTCCGGCGTCACGGCCGCAAAACTATCGATCCCAATTTCCATTTCATGCTTCCTCTCGCATTGCAAACACCTTTGCAAAGGCGCTTCGTACGCCGTAAAATACAATCAACCAGAGAGCTAGCGCCAGGATTCCAGGCGCAAGACCCTCTGGAGCCAATAAGAAGTGATACAAAAGAATGTTCACGATCACTGGCCCGAGAAGCACAAGCGCAATCGGGACGAATCGATTCGCAAGCAACAGTATTCCCGCCGTAAGTTGCAAAAGAAACACAGCGACGAGATAGTGCGAGGCGAACAAAGCCCCAATATATTGCCCTGCAAGACCGTTAGGAGCAGGCATAGGGATAAAGTGCAGGAATCCATTCAATCCAAACACTAAAAACATGACGCCGAGCAGAATTCGAGAGATGAGAGTTGCAGTTTTCATTAAACCTCTTAATTTTCATGAGTGACCTTTTCTTAGGTCATTTTAAGCGCTTTGAAGCGACACTTCGTTTGAAGAACTGTCATAAGCATAGGATACCAAAATCGCTTTATAAAGTCAAGCGAATAGTAAAATATATTAATCAGGATTGCAAAGCGCATTGAATTGCATTGCACAAAGCGGATCGCGAACTCCTTGAGGTACAATGAGAGAGAGTTGAAGTCATCGCCTGATAGATTGAAGTTGAATGAGTGCAAAGAGCGCTGATGAAAGATGTGAGATGGAATGCAAGATAACGTGAGAGAGAATCAAGTGGCGACGGAAATGGGGCAGTGCGAACTTGCCGCCGTTTTCATTCGAGGTGCGATCCTGTTGCAGGAGAAATGGGTGTTGATGATCGTTCACAGTTTGCTCTCAGGTCCCACAGGCTTCTGCGAGTTGATGCGACGCGGCAATATAAATACGACGACTCTGACGCAACGCCTCAACCTTTTGGAACACGCCGGGTTGTTGATGAAGACGATCCACTCGACGATGCCTCCGAGAACAAGCTATGAATTAACGGAATCCGGGCGCGCGCTCAAGCCGGTTTTGGAAGCGATTACGCAATGGAGCGAGAGGCATCTGCCATCTCTGAAAACTTCCGGCGAGTGTCTTGGATCAGAGGATTCAAGTCTGTTGAGTTAAGGATTTTGAAGCTTTGAGAATCGTCAGTCTTGCGCGAGTTGCGCCCTCGACGCTGAAATGCCGACCCCAATTTCTGGGGGAATAGCCATTGCGGTTAAAGAGTCTTGCGAGTGCGTGCGCCCCCGAAATTAGCCGTTGACTCACCTCTTAACGATATGATATAATGATTGCGAAATAATGCACAAAGTCGGTAATAAAAAGCGTCCATGAACGCGGTTTGGGAACGTATGTCCATTCCAATGTCGGAAACTACAAATCAACAGCGAACTTCGAACGTTTCGTTCGAGCGCGAACGGGGCGTCTACGGGCTTCGCGTTACCAAAGACGTGGCTCACGCCTCCATTGACGTCGGCAGCGACACGCTCCGAAGCAGTAGAACTCTTCAGGTATTCAAAGTTTTGTCGGAGGGCGAGGTTCCTGTTTTCCTCATCAAAATCCACGCCTCCGCTGTCACGCTCGCATTTGCAGGAACCGACCTTGCAAAAGCCGAGAAAGTTTTGAAAGACGCAGGATTCATTTCAAGGCCCCGGAGAGACCTGGCGCTGATCGCCATTCACGCCGCCTCGATGCGCGAGTTGCCCGGCATCATGAGTCAGATCGCCGACTGCTTATACGCCGCCTCCGCCAAGCTTTATGAAATAGGCGACTCGCACGAATCGGTGCTGTGCCTGATTGAAGGCGGTAGAGTTTCTGCCGTAATTTCAGCGCTTTGCAAACACTTCAGCCTTGATCCCTCGGATGTCGTCGAAGAGAGCGTCGAACTGGAGGAGAGGTTTTGAAAATCCTGATCCAAAAGTTCGGGGGAACGTCTGTCGCCGAACATGCCAACAGACTTCTGGCGGCGCGTAAAACGGTTCATGCGAAAGATGCAGGGTTCGCTCCCGTCGTAGTGGTTTCCGCGATAGGGCGAAAAGGCGCTCCTTATGCGACCGACTCGCTTGCGGAACTTCTTAAGAATATCGATCCGCAAGTGACGCCCGAAGCCCGCGGAATGGACATGATGATGGCTTGCGGCGAGATCATCTCCGCTGTCATTTTCGCGCAGACTTTGCAAACTATGGGCGTGAAGGCGATTGCGCTTACAGGCGGACAAGCCGGCATCGTGACCGATTCGCAATTCAGCAACGCTCGCGTCCTTGAAGTTCGACCTGCTTGCCTGTTGAGCCTGATCGAACGCGGCTATGTGCCGGTCGTTTGCGGTTTTCAAGGCGTGACGGACACGCTGGATGAGTTCGACAACAAAGCGGTAACGACGCTCGGACGCGGGGGAAGCGACACCACCGCTTCAGCCCTCGGAGTAGCTCTGAACGCCGTTGCGGTTGAAATCTATACGGACGTTGACGGGGTGAAAACCGCCGATCCTCATTCAGTCGCCACTGCGAAAACGATCGATCTCTTGACTTATGAAGAAGTCGCGGAGATGGCGCATCAGGGGGCGAAAGTCGTTCACCCTCGCGCCGCCGAAATCGCGATGGACCACGACATCCCACTCTGGGTGAAATCGACTTTTTCGGACGCGCCGGGAACGAAGATCACTCGACGCGACGCGCCCGATGCGATACGAAGTCGCATTACAGGGATCACGCATACCGGAAAATTGGTTTATATCCGAGTGCAGATCGACAACGAGGAGCACAAGCCCTTCGTGGAGCGCGAAGTCTATCGGATGATGGCGAAGGCCGGAGTGAGCATTTTTCTTGTGACCTTCAACCAGAACGCGCTGTCATTCTGCGTTCCGCGCGCGCAGTATCCGATCGCGAAAGACCTTCTCGACGGAATGGTGGTTCCTGTTCCGCTGGAAACGCCGGACAGCGAAGGCAGATTTGCAAACTACTATATTTTTCGATACCTGGAGGGACTTGACCTTGCCTACCGAGTGCAAAGACCTCTTCTGGAACTAGTTGCAAAACAGGTTAATATTGTCGACGTTCCCATCACCGCTGTGGAGAACTGCACGATCGTATCCGTCATCGCACTGAAACAGCGCAGAGCCACGGGAGTTATGACGAGAATCTACCAAACCTTGCTCGACGCAAAAATTACGATCTACCAAACGGCGGATTCGGAGATGTCCATCACTTGTTTGATCCCTGAAAGCGAAGTGGATCGCGCGGTACGATTGCTTCATGCGGAATTGATAGACAAGACATAACACTATGGCGGACGACAAGCGCAACAAAAAACTCGACGATCTTATGGACAATTCATCCGACAAGCGAGAAAAGCGCCTCAATGAACTGATGGGGAATATGCCTGAGGAGATAGACCTCCCGGTTGTCCCAAAAATCTCCGTCACGTTGCCGCCTAACCCTGAAAGAAAAAGAGAAGGCGTTCCCGAACCTGGAAGTTTAGGAAAGATGGGGTTGGCATACACCGCTGCTACCTCCTTCGTCGCCCCGATAATCATTTTGACGCTGGCAGGGTTTCTTTTGGACAAAAAGTTCGGTCATGGGCAAGGTCTTTTCGTTGTCGGCGGAGTAGTGATCGGGTTTATCGTCGGCGTCGCTTCGTTGTTGAACGTCATTAAGAAGATGGAGTAGGGGAACCTCGCCCCACCCCCTCTCCTTATCGTTCGTTGCCGCTCTCTAGGAGAGGGGCTTCCGGAAACTTGCTTCGCGAGTTGCATTCAGAGTCTGCGCAGACGGACTTCTTAACTCACCTCCCGGAGAGCGCGAATGCCGTAGGCGCTTCATGTATCCTATGCGAAACAGATACGGCGGAACGCAAGTGTGCCGCGCATATCATGGCGTTGAGTTGCCCAAATGAAAATTATTGAACCAATATGAGTAAAAAACTTGCTAATAAAACTTTAATTCTGAGTCTGGCGATAACTGTTATAGCGACGCTTGGGATGTATTTCACCGGGCACTCGCGGTGGGCATATGGGTTTTTAACCGGCGCAGGACTGTCTATTTTCAGCCTAGCGACCATCTCGCTTGCAGTGCGTTGGCTCATGCAGCCGGGAGTTCCGCCTAGCGTCGGGATATTGCTGAATCTGGCGCTCTGGCTCAAGTTGCCGACCTTTGCGGGCGGTCTCTACTTCATTGCAAAGCTCTACGAAGGCAAGCACACCGATGCGCTTTTAATTGCAATTGCCGGCATGGGGTTGGTTCCCGCCCTTGTTACGATGAAGGCTGCCTGGGATGTCGCGAAAGACATAATCAACTCACATAGTGGAAATCCGACCGAGAAGAAAGTCGAATTCACGGTAAGAACGAACAGTTTTAATAAAGATAACTCCGCAGTTGGAGTTGAACCGAATTTTACATCATCCCGATCCGTCGAAGCCCTTCCGACGGCGAAGTTTGCAGGCAAAGGAGGCTAGAAAATGCCGCAGAAGAGACAAGCGCAGTCGCTGAAAGTTCACCGAATAGGCAAATCATTTCAGATCGCTCAAGCGGAAGGCGACAAAAAGCCTGGCGAAACAGGGATGTCTACAGAGACGAAGGAAGAATCGACTCCCATCGGCGCGATTCCCGACCCTTATCTACTTTTTTACAATTCGATTCTGATCGCGGTCATCATCCTCGGGTTCGCTTTTTTTGCCGCCAAAAGCAGACAGCGAACTCCGAAAGGCTTCCCGAACTTCGCTGAATTCGTTGCAGAGGGATTGGACAACTTCACGAAGTCCATCGTCGGTCCAAAAGGCAGTCGATACACGCCCCTTATCGGGACGATTTTCATCTATGTTCTACTAATGAACTTCATTGGGCTGATACCGGGATTGCACTCGCCTTCGGCAAACCTTTCGATCACTTTGGCTCTGGGGATCGTGGTTTTCTGTTATGTGCAATATGAGAATATTCGCCAAAACAAGATCGGCGGCTATTTGAAGCACCTTTGCGGGCCGATGCCCGCTCTCGCGCCGCTCCTATTCCCGATCGAACTGATTTCCGAGTGCATTCGACCTTTGACTCTCGCGATTCGACTTTTCGGCAACATCTTCGGCGAGGACGTCATCGTGGTGGTGTTCGCCTCTCTCTTAGGGATTGTGGGAATGAAGGCGTTGGGTTTCCTGCCTATGCAGTTCCCGATTCTCGTGCTCTCAGTGATAACAGGCGTCGTTCAAGCGATGGTTTTCTCGATGTTGACAGGCATCTATCTCTTGCTTGCGCTCCCGCATGACCATGGGCACGAACATGACCTGAATGAAGAGGAAGCGCCGACGCATCAATCCGCGAACGCAGTCGCGCACTAGTTTTTCAATGAATTGACTGGCTCCGTCTCCGCAAAGTGCAAGCGAAGACGAGACGCACACAGCCCGGCATCCGTAAACGGAAGCAGAATTCGCGAAGCCTTTGCAAGATCATCGGCTCGCTGAGAGGGGCGGACGGTTCGCGCTGTCCAACATTCGAGAAGCTCTCGAAACCAACGCACATTTTACACTTGATACAGGTTTGTCGAAAGGACAAAAAAATGCTTTATTTTATGGCTCTCGCCCTCGGTCTCGGTCTTGGAGTTCCTCTTGCAGTCGTCGGCGCAGGCGTCGGACAGGGCAAAGCGGCTTCTTCCGCTCTTGAAGCAATGGCCCGACAGCCCGAAATGCAGGGCAAGTTGCAGACCACGATGATCCTCTCCCTCGCGTTCATTGAATCACTCGTTATCTTCGCGCTTCTGATGGGAATTCTTGCAATGACCCACCTGCCGGAGACCAAAGACGTGATGGCGGCGGTCACGGCAGGCGCCAAGTAGGCTGTTTTTTCGTAAGCGGGAGCATTTGCTGAGCATTGCCCCGCTTCACGAATCACGAGCTGAAGTGCGCTTCCTGGCGCGCCCTGCTCTAAAAGTAAGGTGCGTCAATTGTTGCGCCCTGCGATCTAAAAATATTCGGGAGCCGCTTCGCTCCCGCCCTCAATCTGAAGGGGTTGCGCCATGTTAGAAAGCTTGAAAATTGATCCGCTCGTCATGGGAATGCAGATACTTCTCTTCATTATCCTGTGGGTTGCGTTGAATCAGATCTTCTGGAAGCCGATGCTCAAACACTTGCGGGACCGAGATGACGAGGTTAGCGACGCTTATAAGTCCGTCTCAAACATGCAACGCGAGATGGAAACATTGCGATCCGACTATCAGTCTCGCATCACGCAAATCGAAGCGGACGCGCGCGGCAAAATCCAAGATTCCATCAAAGAGGCTCAAGCCGAGCGAGAGAGACTTCTCTCGGAAGCCAAACTTCAGGCGGATACGATCGTTAAGCAAGGCTCTGCAGACATGGAGCGCGAGAAAACGGAAGCGATGGGTTCCCTTGGAGGCTGGATGTCCGACCTTGCTAACAGCGCCGTCACGAAAGCTCTGGGAGTTGTCAGCGATCCCGCCGCTCTCAAGGCGACTATCAACCGGAATCTCGCCATTAAGTAGCGCGCTCCCCAGGAATGCCGCCGCTTTGACGACATCGAAGCGATATAAAATTTAGTTTCATTTTTGCCTTGTGATTGCAGGAGACGCCGACGTGTTGCCTATCCAAAATCTAGCTGAGTTCAAGTTCGGACCCATTGCCAACGAAAATCCTAATATTCTTTTGGCTCAGGTTCTGGGATTCATCGCTTTGCTCTGTTTTCTCTGGTTTGTGAACCTGCCATATGTCAGTCGACAATACTGGGTCGAACTTCTCAATGATCGAGCCACGAGAATAGAGACCAACAAGAAGCAGGTTGACGACTCCCTCGCGGAGGTGACCAAACTGCGAAACGACTACAAACTGCGTATCGATAAGATCGAAGCGGAAGCGCGCGAGCGAATCGACGCCGCTGTGCGAGAGGCGGAGGCGGCGAGAGCGGACATCATCGCCGACGCCCAACAGGCCGCCGTCGCCATTCGCCGCCGAAGCGAAGAAGAGATTTCCAGAGAGCGAACAAAGCAACGCATTCTCTTCCGCCAACAACTTGTCAAACTGACGCTCGACGCCGCGGAAAGTTCCGTTGCGCAACACAGTCAGGGAGAGACTCAACGTCGGCTGATTCGCGAGTTCACAGTGAAAG
>JAYVOT010000229.1:0-8146 GCA_043757795.1 Chthonomonadaceae bacterium
GAGTATCGTGTGCGAAGCACACACGGCGGAACGCCACTAAGACCGTGACTTTAGTCATGGGACTCTAGTCATGACGCTCTGTCGTTTGCGTAACATGAGGTATTGACTCACAAACTCAAGTTGCAACCGGGGCAACTACGGTCAATATCAAATCATAGACGGGACTAACCTATCATATCGGCATATTTTTTTTCTCACATTTGCCGTTTCTTATCGAGATTATTCCAACAACCATTCAGCTGTTTGACCTGTGTGATATCCATCATGAGCTAGCATGAGCGCTACGCATGCTTCAATCGTCATCAGTCCGATCGCTTCTCTATTCCCCGCTCTCAACCATTCATCATTGGTCAAAGAGGAAAGGAACTCCAAATTTGTGGCTCTTCCGGTACGGAATCTCATCAGTTGTTCCATTTCATCCGAAGAGGCGTAACTATTCCGTACTGCCGTAGCTCCTTCGTCGATGTCCTGGATAAATGGAGTGTCTTCGCGGAGAATGCGGTTCAGGCGTTCAAAATGAATCGTCTCCCAATCGGCGAGATGAGCTATGATCTCTCTCAAAGTAAATCTCGCAGGATCAGGTCTCATATCCCAGAGAAGACTCTCAGGCGGTAAATTCGCAAGAAGCCCTTCTAAAACTTCGGGCGTACCGGAAAGCGCTATAAGCAAGTAGTCTTTTAGTTTTTGTGGAAACATTCTTCGCTCCCAGATTAAAAACCAATTGCGCGCAGGATCGCTTCTCTGTTCGCAGGGATAGAAGAACCAAGCTTGACAGAGTTATTGATGGCGTTGTCCGGATCTTTCAAGCCATGCCCGGTCAATGTGACCGTAACTATCGCCGGCTCTGTGAAATATCCATTTCTTGCGAGTTTGAACAGACCGGCAATCGGCGCGGCGCAGGCTGGTTCGGCGAAAACGCCTTCGAGTCTGGGCAACAACGTATACGCGTCTAGAATCTCTCTGTCCGTAACGCTGTCGATCAAACCTCCGGAGTCATCTCTAGCGGCGATAGCGCCGTTCCAACTTGCGGGGTTGCCGACTCGAATTGCAGTTGCTACAGTATCAGGACGATCCACTTTCACTCCTAGAACAAGCGGGGCTGAACCTGCAGCCTGAAAGCCGATCATCTTGGGAAGTCGCGTAGATTTTCCTGCTTTGAAATACTCCTTGTAACCTTTCCAATATGCAGTGATATTTCCGGCGTTTCCCACAGGAAGAGCATGAAAATGAGGTGCGTCGCCAAGGGCGTCTACGATCTCGAAAGAGGCTGTCTTTTGTCCTTCAATGCGAACCGGATTGACGGAATTGACGAGAGCGACAGGATATTCGGCGCAAATCTCGCGAACGAAACTCAAAGCTTCATCAAAGTTGCCCTGAATCTGCAAAATTTTTGCACCGTGAATCATCGCCTGAGAGAGTTTCCCGAGCGCTATTTTGCCCTCCGGGATTATTACGAAACATTCTAGTCCCGCTCGAGCGGCATAGGCGGCAGCGGACGCAGAGGTATTTCCGGTTGAGGCGCACATGACAGCTTTGCTTCCGTTATTGAGAGCTTCAGTGACGGCTAGCGTCATCCCTCTGTCTTTGAAAGAGGCTGTCGGATTCAACCCCTCGAATTTCGCATAGAGAGTGAGCAACGGGCTAATTTCTCGACTCAGTCTGGGGAGGGGAATGAGAGGAGTGTTCCCTTCCATGAGAGTGACGACATGCGTCTGTTCCGTCACAGGCAACCGCTCGCGGTATCGCTCAATAATTCCTCGATACAAAAAAGAACTCCTTCATAATTTGGCGGAGAGACTCAGCGTCTGTCGTTGACATTATCGCTATCTCTACCAGGCGCATACTTGTTCAATATTAGTGTCGGCGTGCAGACGCAGGTAAAGAGCGTTGTGCAATCCGGTTTTTCTAATTCTTAATTCGAACGCCGACAATGGGCGTGGTTTTTCTAAAAATATTGTCCGCGCCAAACCAGATGGAAGCGTCCTTGCTCACCTTAAAATTGGCTTTCAAATCAAGTCGAGGGCGTCGCGTGTCCCAGAGATCAGCTTGCAAACTTGTTCCGCTATTGACTTTGTAGTCCGCTCCTGCGCCAATTCTAGAGGCGTGCAAGCCGTAGCGAACCGCAAGATTGTCGCTCAGCTTCGTTTCGTACTGCGCGTTCAATCGCGCGTTCTGTCCGAGATCATAGATTCCCAGAATCAAATCGTTTTTTTTGTTCAACCCTATTTTTGCGTTGAGATCTACTCGCAGGCGATTGGGTTCGGTCTGTTCCGAAAGATCGCCGAACAGTTGGATTTTAGGGACTCGAATCAGCGGGTTCTTGACGCCGTCTTCTTTAGAGTCGGAGGATGCACCAGGAATTTTGCCCAGAAGTCGATTGAATTTCTCAACGATCTGTTGGCTTTTCTCGGTGGTTGTTTTAAGATTATCTACCGTCGCTTTCAAATCATTCTGCAGTTTCGGGTCGCCGGTCAATTGATGCAGGTCCGTTGCAATCTGATTGAATCTAGCCAGAGTTGTTCTCGTCAGTTCCGCCGTCTCCTGCAAAGACTGCTGTAAACGAGGGTCTGTCACTTGCTCAGTCAATTTGTCCACCACTGTCCCAGTGTTCGCAATGACTGCGTCAATGTGGGTAAAGATGTCATCCATTCTGGAGGACGCTTTTCTTAACGGGTCCTTCTTGCCGTTCTTTATGTCTTTGACGTACTGAGATAAAGCGCTGGAAGTTTCTTTCGCTTGTTCGGAAAGTTGTTTGAAGTTATCGAGAGTCGCGATCAACTTCTGTTTGATTCGAGGGTCGGCGATAAGATCCTTTGCTGACCCGGAGGCGTCTCTGGTATTCAGAATCAGTTGGTTCGCGTTTCTGAGAATAGGCTTTGTGGAATCAAGAGTGTCGTTGAGCTTGTCGAAGGTCGTATTGATTCTTTTGGTCATGTTGTTCAATGAGCCGCGCATCTCTTTCACAGTGTCTGAAAGTTCGGGGCTGAATGAAGCCAACATTCCGTCGGGCGTTTCACCATCTAAAATTGCAGTATTGTCTTTTAATAAGGCGACCTGACTCATTCCGGGAGTGACATTGACCTGCGCAGTCGTGATGAGTATTCCTGAGGCGATCGAGATTTTCGAGTCTACCGGAATGCTGAACTCTTTGCGAATTCCAAGCGTGACGATCGGTTCAAAAGGCGGGTGACTTGTGTCTAGCTTGATATCCGTCACTTCGCCGATACTGACGCCTTGCATCCTGACGACGCTCTGCTTTCCCAGCCCCTTTGTATCCTTGAAACGAACTTTGACCAGATAAGAGTTCGGTTGCAGGTGCGAGAGATAGGCGAATAGGACGGCGAACAAAACCAGCGCGAACAAAACGACCGCTCCTACTTTTGAAACCGTTTTCGGATCCAATTACGTCCCCTGTCTCACTCATGCGCGTTCCCTCTTGAGAGTCGCCATGAACACTTTATTTTGCGTCCTAAATCAACTGCGCCTACTTACTGAAAGGATTCAATTAAATCCTAATTATCATACCCGATACTGCAATCGTTAGGGTCGAAGCGCCTGAGATGAGCCTCCAATTACGCTTCAAATCGCTTCATTTTCATAAACCTCACATGTGAATCAACTCATAACACGTTATGCCACAGCGTGAAATCCATGCGAATCATAGTTTGAAAAATGAAGATAAAGGGCTTGATTTTTCCCATCGGAAGGACTATAATAACCTTGTCATCGAGACTATATTAAGAATTGATGACCAGAATTGCAGACCGAAAAACCACTAGGAGGAACCACGTATTGAGTATCTCAAGTACCCGTGAGTGGATCACCCTGAAGAAAGGAATGCGAGGATGACGCCACCTGACCACTTAGTCGAGGACAGGTTTTGAAGAGTTTGGCGCCCAGTCAATTCTCACCGGCAGATAAGAACCCTGGATCTTTCTGAAAAAGCAGGAATCATCAGGGCGATGCCCTGGATGCACGCGGATTTGAACTGCGCCGGACTAAAACCCAAGTAGCCTCGAAAAATGCACGCCCTCTTGACCGCCAAAGTCAAGAGGGTTTGTCGCTTGTCTTCTCGCCCCTTTTCTCCCACTCCGGAACAAGATTCGTCCATGAGAACATTTCGGTGAAACGAGTCGTCTTAGTGTTGATGAGTTTCGCTTGCTCATCGCGTCAATGTGAGAAATTCATGCGAATTCAAGACGCGATCATCGATGAAAACCCGTTTTGCAAACGTTGCGAATAGCGAAATCTGAAACCCTCTGGGCAAATATTACGTACTCTTCATTGGAGGAAGTTAAACGATATGTTGAAAGAAATTCTCACACAGACCGCGAAGCACGTTGTCTCAAAAAAAGTTGGAAGCAAATTTGACTTGAAACTAGGCTTCGCTCTCTTCAAAGACAAACGAATCTCGCCTCTGCATAAACTATTATCCATTGGCATCGGCGCAGCGGCAACGGGAGTTTGCATCGCCTTTGAAATTCCTCTGGAGAGCATTGTCGCGGCGTTTTTAGGGATATTCGGAGTCGCATTGGATATCGTGGCGGATGGCGTAGAAGCGATCGTGATTTCCTCGATGGTCGGATGTCTCGTATTGCCCTTCATCGCCAATAAGGAGACGGTCAATCAGATCATGCTGGACCGATCAGGCATGAAGTCCATAGTCGACAAGCAATAGCCGCTTAAAAAGCGCCTTGCCAACAATTGAACCCTGCACACGCCTTAAATGAGTGTTCGGCAGGGTTCGTTTTTGCGTGAGATCAAATTCGCATGGCAGACTCTAGCCCGCACAGGCGGACAGGGAAATTTTTTGAACGGACGAACTGAAGTCCGCCGCTGAAAATGAGAAGTCCGCCTGCGCGGACTGAGAAATCACCGCGAATCTCTCTCAACCCGCGAAGCGGGTTTCTGGAAGCCCCTCTCCTAGCGCTAGCGCGGCAAGGAGAGGGGTTGGGGTGAGGTTTCCAAAGTTTGAGGCGCCAGGGGCGGTCGCGCAGTGTTGGCAAACGACTGTTTCCCTGACCCAACCCCTTTCCGAATTAGTCTTCTAAAGAGTGATCGTCGCTTTCGCCCGTTCCCACTGAATCCTGACTGCGCTTGGAGACGTTCCGCCTTCGGAAGTTCTGGAAGCGACGCTTGAGGCGACCGACAAAATAGAGAGAGCCTCGTTTGCAAATTGCGCCAAAAGGGGATGGAAGTTGCAGATGTCCGGCGGATCGAGCGTTTCCAGCGTCCGATTGCCTAAAATACAGTACTGCACCACTTCCCCCACGACATGATGCGCTTCACGGAAAGGCAAACCCTTACGTACCAGAAAATCAGCGAGATCGGTTGCAGTGGAGAAGTCGCCGAAGGTCGAACGTTGCAATCTATCCCTACGAAAAGTCGCCGTAGAGAGCGTTTTCCGCATCGCCGGGATCACCAGGCTGAGCGTGTCGATGGTGTCGAAGAGCGGCTCTTTGTCTTCCTGCATGTCTTTGTTATAGGTCAGGGGAAGCCCCTTCATCAAAGTCAAGAGCGACATTAAACTTCCGTACACCCTTCCCGTTTTTCCTCTCGCCAACTCCGCAACGTCCGGATTTTTCTTTTGCGGCATAATGCTGCTTCCGGTGGTGACCGCGTCATCAAGATGAATCCAACCGAATTCCGGCGAATTCCATAGAATGATCTCCTCGGCAAGACGCGACAAGTGCATCATCAGAATGGAGGCGAACGCAAGAAATTCGATGGCGAAATCACGCTCCGCTACCGCGTCCATGCTGTTCTCAAGAATTGCTTCGAATCCCAAAAGCTCTTTAACCTGCTGACGATCAATCGGGAACCCGGTTCCCGCCATCGCGCCCGCCCCCAGAGGAAGTCGATTGACGCGCCGCCTGCAGTCCGTCAGTCTTTCCCTGTCCCGATCCAGCATCCAGAAATAGGCGAGCAGATGATGCGCCAACACGACCGGCTGACCGTGTTGCATGTGCGTGAAGCCGGGCATTACCGTCTCAAACTCTTTTTCGGAAAGGTCGAGAAGAGTCTGCTGTATAGCAATCACTTCTGAATTGACGAGATCGCACTCTTCCCGAAGATAGAGGCGAATGTCCGTCGCAATTTGATCGTTGCGACTGCGAGCGGTGTGCAGTTTCCCCGCCACGGGTCCCAAGCGTTCGCGAAGCAGTCCCTCTACCGCCGTATGAACGTCCTCTGCGTCCAACGGGAGCGCGATCGTCCCCTCAGCCAAATCTTTGGCGAGGGTTTTCAAACCCTGTACTATCAGCGCCGAATCTGAATGCGACAGAATTCCGGTCGTACCCAACATCGTCGCGTGCGCAACGCTTCCATCAATGTCCTGTTTCCACAGCCTTGCGTCGAATGAGAGAGAGTTGTTGAGGCGTTCAATCAGCTCATCGGTTTTGCCGGCGAATCGACCTCCCCAGAGTTTCTGCATCAGGAGGTTCCCTGCGCTTTCTCCCCGGTGAGTTGGAGCGGAGACTGTCCTGCGCCTCCCAACAAAGTTTGCCTTATTTTGAAGAACTGTCGCGACTGCAACCCGTGAATTTTCACCATGCCGAGCGAGTCTGTCTGATCGAACGTTTTGCTGTCGAAAGAGGCGAGGTCTTCGTCATAGAGCATGAATTTACTCTCTCTGCCAATGACATAGCAGTGTCCCTTCACGAGTCGAAGGGTGACAGTGCCAGTCACGCGCTCTTGAACTTTGTTGATGAAGGCTTCAAGATCGTCTTTGAGCGGATCAAACCAGAGTCCTTTGTACGCCAACTCTCCCCACTCGCGGTCGACGGAAGCTTTGAATTTTAGTTCGCTCTGCGTGCAGACAAGCGCTTCAAGGGCGGCGTGCGCCTTGAGCAGGACGACTGCGGCAGGGCATTCATAGTTCTCTCGAACCTTCAAGCCCAGCATTCTATCTTCCATGATGTCAAGCCTGCCGACGCCGTTGTCTCCCGCGATAATATTAAGGGTCTTGACCAGCTCAAGCGGGGCGAGTCGTTTGCCGTCAATCGCGGTCGGAACGCCGTTTTCAAAGCCGATCGCGATCTTCCTCGCTTCGTCCGGGCAGGCTTTGAGTCCCTTCGTCCACTGAAAAATCTCTTCCGGCGGGGCGTAGTTCGGCTCTTCCAGCCTGCCTCCCTCAATGCTTCTTCCCCACAGATTCTCATCTATCGACCAGATTTTATTCTTCGTTTGGGGAATATTCAAGCCGTGCGCGTTCGCATATTCGATCTCTTCAGTGCGAGTCCAGGGAGAGCGGGAACCGTCCGGCATCTTGCGACCTTCTCGCATCGGCGCGATGATCTCGGCATCAGGCATCAGGGTGCGAATGATGTACTCGATCCGGAACTGATCGTTGCCCTTCCCGGTGCAACCATGCCCGAAAGCGTTCGCTCCCAACTCCTTCGCTTTTTCGACCGCTTTCCAGGCGATGAGCGGGCGCGCAATGCTCGTCGAAATCGGATAACCTTGATAGTCGCCGTTCGCGCGAACGGAAGACCAACAGAAATGTTCCACGAACAGCTCTTTCGCATCGACGGTGTAGTGTTCCGTTCCGAGCGTCTCCGCCCTCTCCGCCGCAAGCAAAATGTCCTCCGCAGGTTGCCCGACATCCACCGTCACGGTGATGATGTGATCGAACCCGTACTCCTCTTTCATCAGCGGGATGCAGACGGAAGTGTCCAACCCGCCCGAATAGACCAAAACAATCTTCTTCATATGTTGTCCTTATAAACAATTTTTTGCCGGGAAATACGGGGAAGGTAGAACCGCGAAATACGCGAAATACGCGAAATACGAAAAATGAGAATGGGAATGCAAAAAAATGTATTCTCAAAAGCACTCTCCAATCCCAACTATTGATCAGGTAAGAGAGTTCAGAGTTCCCTACCACAAGTCATCGTTAATTTACAAGCGGGAGCGTTCCCCTAACCTTTCCTTTTGCAAGGAGGAGTCGGTGCAAAGCGCCGGTGGAGGTTCCGAGTTCGTATCTCTTTGCATCCGCATTTTTTTCGCGTATTTCGCGTATTTCGCGGTTCATCCCTCCCCGTATCTCCCGGTTTTCACATCTTCCTATTTCGCGGATTATCTCTTCATAGCCCAAGCATCAGTAGGATCAATGCTTTTTGGGTATGCATTCTGTTCTCCGCTTGAT
>JAYVOT010000230.1:0-8117 GCA_043757795.1 Chthonomonadaceae bacterium
ATTGGAACGAAGCCTACCTCCACTTCCTGAAAGTACGTGATACGATCGGGAAGAAGGATTGAAGCGGCATTCAGGGCTGATACGCACCCCCACTTCCGGGGTGCGGGTATGTGAGACGGGAATCATGTACATTATTTTAAAGATAAAATGATGCCTGCGGATAGAAGCGAAACTCCTAACGGCGCACTCTTTTCCTCAAAAATTTGGTGAGGTGAGAGCGTGGGGGCGCAATTTCAGCCTGCCATGTAGACGCATCTGCCGCCCACAATTGTTGCGCGAACGGAGCCGTCCGGGGCGATGAGAACTAGGTCGGCGTCGTATCCCGGAGACAGAAGTCCTTTCCGATGTCCTAATCCGAGAGCGACCGCCGCGTTCCGGGAAGTCATCTCGGATCGTTGAGGCAGGGTGTAAGCGGAGGCGTTTTGAAAAGCGACCTCCAGAGTAAGCACGCTGCCTGCAAGAGTGCCGTCCGGCAGTCGCGCCGCACCGTTTACGACTTTGACGGGCAGATGTCCGAGCGAAAACTCATAGCCTTCCCCCATTCCCGCCGCTGGAATTCCGTCCGAAATAAGGATCACTCCTTCAGCGCCTTTCGCCCCGATCAATGCCTGACAAGACGCCGGGTGGACGTGAATGTTGTCCCAAATGAGTTCCGCTTTCAATTCGTTGCGTTGCAACACCGCTCCGACCACTCCCGGTTCGCGTCCTTCCATCTGTCGCATCGCGTTGAAACAATGCGTGACATGCCTTGCTCCGGCGTCAATTGCGGCGCTCACCTCTTCGTAGGTCGCGTTGGTATGCCCGAGTGAAGCGATCACGCCTTTTGAAGCAAGGAACCGAATCAATTCGAGCGCGCCTCCCATCTCAGGGGCAAGGGTGACGATCTTCAAAGCCTCCAAATGGTCTCCAACTCGCTTCATCAACTCCGAAATAGAAGGGGCGCAGATGTACTCTTCCGGTTGCGCTCCCTTCTTCGCAGGGTTGATAAAGGGTCCTTCGAGATGACAGCCAAGAACGGCTGCCCCCTCGCGCCCATTTTCCGGGGAGAGCATCGCCCGATGCGCCAATTCCAAAACTTTCGCCTCTTTTTCAGGCGGACCAGTGACGGAAGTGGGTAGGAAACCGGTGACTCCGTGCGAAGCCAAGTGATTCGCAACTGCCGTCTGTCCCGCTACGTCGCCCTCCATCAAATAGCGTCCCGCCCCGCCGTGAACGTGTATATCGATGAAACCGGGTACGAGCAGGCAGTCGCGAGCGTCTAGATCGCCTTCACTTGACGAAGTCGAGGCATTCCAGTTCCACAACTCTTCGATCAAACCCTCTGCCAATTTGATCGCGACGGAGTGACGCTCGCCGCGAGCGTCGACAACGGCTTTCGCTAGAATTCTTTTGACTTTCATGCAGTCCTTCCTAATTTCAAAAATCGTTTGTTCCCGCTACGATGTCTCCAACGCTCTTTTCATCGGGAAAATAACGAGCGTTTTTGTTCTTCTTGGCGTACGGATTATTGGGAACGTCAATCGCCTTGCCCCCGTCGTCTTTCCCATCCGGTCCCACGCTGTAGAGCAGATACTGATCGCCGCTTAGCCTGTATTGAAAGCCTCCTTTCAAGGCGAAGGGGTCGTCCGGCAGTTTGCTAAGATAGCCTGGAACGAGATCTTCCAAGCTTTTTGGAAAATTCCCATGCTCTTTTTTGTAAGCGTGAAGCCCAAGCGCAAGCGAAAGGAAAGAGAAGGTTGTACGATTTTGTTCGTACTTAAAACCTGCTGTCAACCATGTTTCGGCTAATAGCCCATAAAATACGTTCGCTTTTTGCATTTTCGGGTCAATGGATCGACGCGGATACGGCTTTTCAATTTCTTCCATTATTTTTTTCAATCCTGAGTGATAATAACTCAAAAACATCGGTCTCACTAACGGCACATTTGGAATAGTTTTAGTCATCTCCGCTTTGTTGTGGCGCATGTCTTCTCTTAACGTCTCAATATAAGGCGTTCGATTTGAAATGATTCCTTCCAGGCGTCTTTCAGCAGCCTTCGCTTCTTCGGCTGAGAGATGAGGAATCACTTGTTTCAGCTCTTTTCTCCCACCGCTTTGTATCGCTAAACCGACGAGATATGCCATGAGATCCCCTCCTCTTGGCACCTGCCCGCCCATTTCAACTGAATCGAGGGAGGAATTCGCCGCGCCGTTCCAATCGCCCGTCTCTCCCTTTACCTTCGCCTCCAACCAGAGCATTCGAGCCAACCCCCGAAACTCGGAAAACGTCTTCATGCTTCTAGGTGGAGCGATCGTCGCCGGATTACAGTACTCTTGTTTGAGTCCTTTGCGAATGTCTTCAAAAGCGGGAGCGTTCTCCTCAAGCAACTTCTTCCGTTGAGCATAGGAGTACTCATGATCATCGACATTGCCGCTAGTATGATCCGTATTGGACGCGTAGTTGATTTTGTTTGAATCCAACTGTTGCATGACGGCATTTGAATAGGCGTCGAAAGCGTTCGGACTTGGCATCGCAGGACGCGGCGGATCGACAGGCTCTTTGATGAGGAAGCAGAGCGCTGCCAAAACCACGCCAAGTACTGCGAAACTCCCGATCACAATATTGAGGAATTTTCCGCCGGAACGCTTCTTTATTACGTCACTTTCCATTTTCGTCCTCTTTTCAGATCATCGAACGTTCGTACCAAGCACTATGTCGCCTTTGCTCTCTTCACTTGGCAGGTATCTAGCGGTGGAAGTTGGAAACTGTTTAGAAATTTTCGACTTGTCATCAATGGGAGTTCCCCCGTCATCCTTCCCGTCCGGTCCCAAGCTGTAGAGGACGTAACCAGACTTATTGAGTCGATATTTGAAAGAATTCATTGGGGCGAAAGGGTCGTTAGGGAGCTTCGCGAGAATGTCGGGCACAACTTGAGAAAGCGATGACGGATATTTCCCGTGCTCGTCTTTGTAGATTTTCAGGGCAAGTTCCAACATGAACATCCTATCAGCGGCTATCAGGCATTTTGATGAGCAAATGCAAGTTGAGAAGGTGGATGGATCGGAGTCCAACAGCTGGTTGACGGGATCTTTAGGCACGACAGGGAATGACGCGAGCGCATCGTAAGGGGAATTTGAAATTGCGATTATCGAATCCATATACCTGGCATAGGTGTCTATGACGCCGCGTTTGTCCATCAAAACATATTCTAAAACCTTTCGATTGTTGTCAATCGGATTGCCGAATGAGAGATTATTAAGCTCTATAATATCTTTATAGGTGCGTATCCTTCTATAGACTTCCAATATCTGCGCCTGACCGGAACGCTTTTCTTCCTGCAATGTCTCAGACAGCGGGTAGGTATCACGGTCGATCTTCTCCAATCGCGCTAAAGCGGATTTCGTTTGAGCGGTTGACAGCATC
Source organism: Chthonomonadaceae bacterium (assembly GCA_043757795.1). GTDB lineage: Bacteria > Armatimonadota > Chthonomonadetes > Chthonomonadales > Chthonomonadaceae > JAYVOT01. The sequence goes on from JAYVOT010000230.1 coordinate 3,404, forward strand.
TTGAAAAGAGGCGATATTCCGCGTTGCCCAAGAGATATGCACGCATTCCCAACTAAAGAGTGCATCAAAGCCCCTCCAGTTAATATTTTATTGCCGAATTCAATTGCATCAAGGCGACTCAAGACAGCGCAGTTCCAATCGCCCTTCTCTGCTTGAATCTGAGAGTTAAGGATAAGCAATCGCGTGAGTTTGCGATACTTCGACAAATAAGGTTGAAGGGTGAAGATAGATCGGATGCTTGGAGCCATGTACTCCTGCCCCATACCTTCCCGAAATAGGGAGAGGACAGGCGCGTTTTCAGTTATGAGCTTTTGTCTTTCTCTCAAACTGTAAGGGCGGTCATCAAGGGTTTTTCCGCTATGAAACGATTGGGAGGCGAAATCGATTTTGGCGGCATCCTTCATATTCGCCACAGCCTCGTTGAAGGAGTCGAAGGCGTTCGGAGTCGGCATCGGGCTGGTTGAAATAATCAGAGTTGGAATCGCCGTCAATCTTAAAAACCAGACAAACATGCCAATTAAGCAGAAGCACAAAATTGCAAAAGAAATAGTTGCGTTTCTTTTTTTTCCGCCCTGGTTCCCTACTTGCATATTCATCAGATTATTCCACGCACCGTTTTGTTCAATTTGTCACTTGACATTCGTTCCGAGCAGAATATCCCCGACGCTCTGAGCATTCGGAGCGTATCTCTGAAAAGAATTCGGAGTTTTTGAATAGCTCTGCGTCTTGTCCTCGATGGGAGTTCCGCCATCGTCCTTCCCGTCAGGACCGACGCTATAGAGGACGTAGCCGCTTTTGTCGAGGCGATATTGAAAGGTTCCTGAAAGAGCGAAGGGATCGTTTGGAAGCGAAGCTAAAATGCCGGGAACAAGTTCGCTCAGTTTTGCCGGATATTTGCCGTGCTCGCCTTTGTAGATTTTGAGCGCGAGTCCGACAATGAGAAGTTTATTTGCGACACTGATTCTCTCCGCTGGAAATCGCGCTTGCGAAGTGACAGGGAGCAATATCTGGAGAAACGGGTCGTTCGGTATTGGGAGAGCCGGCGGTCGTGAAGCGTAAGGAGCCGTCGCATTCGCGCTCTCGATATCCATGTATTTCCCATACTGAGTCAAAATACGTTTGCGGTCTGTAAAAAAGAACCTAACCTCCTGTAGTTTTGAATCTGTTCCAGAGCCACTTTCGCCAAGGAGTTTTACGATTTCCTGGTAACTGCTGTGATGTTGAAAAATGTTCATCATTCCAGCTTGACCGAAATATTTTTCTTGCAGAAAAGTTTCGGACATAGGATAGTCTTCCTTGTCGATTTTAATGAGCGTAGCAAGCGATGATTTCGATTCCGCCTGCGTTAGATGATCAAATAGTCTGTACGCCCCCCGCTGTCCTATCGCCTGACAAGCGACTCCCACAAGGGCATGAATGATCACTCCGCCCTTTTTTACACTATTTCCGGCTTCTATCGCGTCAAGATGGCTTTGGAGCGCCCCCTTCCAATCCCCTTTAGCTTCTCGAACCTGGGATTCGAGAGTAAGCAGTCGCGCGATTTTTCGATCATTCGTAAGGTAGGGAAACGGGGCGTCCATTGTTCTGTAAGAGGGAGTCATGTACTCTTGCTTCAATCCCTCTCGAAAAAGGGAGAGTGCAGGCTCGTTCTCGTTCAGAAGTCCCTCTTTTTCGGCTAGGGTGTAGTTCCGATCATCAGGGTCTTTTCCAGTGTGGGTTTTGGAAATTGCGTAAGAGAACTTGTTGTCATCCTGCAACATAGAGCCGGCTCTTGCAAACGTATCAAAAGCGTTGACAGCAGGCAGTGCATTGCTTGGAATAACGATTTTCGGCAAGGCGGTCAAGGACATCCACCACAGCGACATCGCAAACGCCCCTACCCCAAGAAGGACGGTCGCAATATACGCTGTTTTTCTTTGTCGATCATATTTTGAACTTTTTTCTTCGGTCATGGCATCCCCTTTATTGATACTACGCGACTACTTCCTATCAGGCTTCGTTATCTCGCATTTTTTCCAAAAAGAATGTTGCCGGCGCTATTTTCATTGATTCTTTACTTCTGATAGGAGTTCGGGTCGGACGTGTAACTCTCCGTATTTCGCTCTGCCGCTCCCAACGTGCATCCTCCAAATGCAGTCTTTGAGCTAGGAAGCGGCTAGAAGCAGTGGTTTATAGGGTGGTTCGATACTGACGTTTCGCAACGAACGACAAGACAAAAATGGCGTTGCAACGGACGTGATTTCACTTCCGGGCAACGCCATAACATTTGCTTAATATCTAAGATCAATGCTTGCAGTAATTTCTGCGTGGAAATTGTCAAAAGCGCTGAGGGTATCCCGACTCGGAAAAACAGTTATTCGCTTACAACCTTAAGCGTGTCCCTTTTCCGAGCACGCTTCTCGCTGCGATGACGGGAACAGAGCCGAATCCCCTGCCCTCCACCACTACTTCGTCTTCTATCACAGCTCCTTCATCCACGATCACGCCGCTCAAGCGAACGTTGTTCCCAACCTTCACGCCGTCAAGCAGAATACAACCTTCAAGTCGCGCACCTGCTCCGATGGAGCAGTTGCGCCCGACGCATGTCTGTCCGTTGAGCCACGCGCTGGGCGCGATAGTTGTTCCCTCTCCCACCGGAAGGAACGGAGTTGCAACTTTGACTGCGCCGGAAAGCACGGATTGCGTCGCGACCATAAACTGCTCCGGTCTCCCCATGTCCATCCAGAATCCGCCTGGCGCTATGCCGAAGACTTGCGCTTTCTGCGACAGGAGTTCAGGGAAAATATCTCGTTCCACTGAAGAGGGCGCGCCCTGGGGGATTCGAGCGATAAACTCAGGCTCAAGGACGTAGAAGCCGGCATTAATAAGGTCGATTCCAGTCGGAATAATGTCGCGATCCGCTGCAAGCGCTTTTTTGGTCTCTTCACTTGGTTCGCGCCACTCTTGCACTCTGGAATTTTCGTCGAGAATAAGAACTCCGAAGGGGTGCGGGCTTGGAACTTCCGCGAGGGTGATAGTCGCGATAGCTTGATTTTCGCGGTGAAAACCCATGATCTTGTCCAGATCAAAGTCGGTAAGAATGTCCCCATTGAAAACGGCAACTGCCTCGCCGGGAAACTGATCGGCGGCGTTGCGAATCGCGCCGCCTGTTCCGAGAGGAGTGGTCTCCAGTGCATAACGCATTTTGACCCCGAATTTTGAACCGTCGCCGAAATGCCCCTCGATGAGTTCGGACATATAGTTCGTTGCGAAGACGATTTCATCGAAGCCGTATTTTCGCAGAAGCGCCACCTGATACTCCAAAAAGGGGCGATTGGCAAGCGATATAAGAGGTTTGGGCCGTTGATAGGTGAGAGGGCGTAGACGTGCGCCTAGCCCTCCCGCAATGATAATGCCTTTCAAATTACTTGCTTTTTCCTTCCAGATGATCTCATTTACTTCAGAACTTCTTCGATCGCTTTCAACACGTCGGGACTCAGCTTGACGCCTGACGCTCCAACGTTGTCGTCCACTTGGGAAGGTTTGCTCGCCCCGATGATGACGCTAGATATATTCTTGAGGCGGAGACACCATGCAAGCGCGAGTTGCGCCATAGAGAGACCTGCCTCTTTTGCGATGGGTTCCAGTTTCTGTACTTTCAGAAGCGTGTTTTCATCAAGATTGCCGCCGCCGAGAAACATGTTCTGCTTGGGATCGGAGGCGCGGCTGCCTTCCGGAAGGGGCATTCCCGGCTTGTACTTTCCGGTGAGAAGTCCCTGCGCCAGCGGAGAATAGACGATCTGTCCGATGCCGTCGCGTTCGCAAACGCCTATCACTTCTTTTTCGATGTCGCGACCCAACATGTTGTAGTGAGGTTGACTGGAAACGAACTTGTCCAAATGAAGGCGCTTCTGAAGGTGCACGGCGTCGGAAATCTCATGAGGAGACCATTGGCTAAACCCTACATAGAGCGCTTTTCCTGCGTTCACCAGGTCGTCCAGAGCGCATAGCGTCTCTTCCAGGGGAGTTTCGGAATCGTATCTGTGACACTGATAGAGGTCAATGTAGTCCAGTCCGAGTCGTCTGAGACTTGCGTCGCACTGCTCTCGAATGTGCTTTCTCGATAGTCCGCTTTTGTTCGGCATAGGGCTGTCGCTCATTTGAAAAAACACTTTCGTCGCGACGACGTAGGTATCACGGACATATTTCTTGAGCGATTTCCCAACGACTTCCTCGCTTTTGCCTCTTGCATAGACGTTAGCCGTGTCAAAAAAGTTGATTCCAAGCTCATAAGCTCGGTCGATGCAAGCCTCCGCCGTCTCGTTCTCAGTTGCGCCGCCATAGGTTAGCCAACTGCCGAGGCAGATCTCGCTTACTTTGAGTCCGCTCGCCCCTAATCTTCTATATTCCATGCTCCACACCGCCTTCCTTTTAGATTGGTTCTATTTTACCTCACGTTGCATGAACTCGGAAGTGAATTATGAAATGATAGCGAAAGTTCATTACTCTAAAATAATTCTCAACTTTTCAACTTCCTCCCTATGCACCTATATAAGAGTAGAAGAGAAGAGTTTATTTAAGGTGCGGTTACGGATTGAGTGAAATAATGAATACAAGAGTGCAAATATTATTACAGTACATGTTACGCAAACGACAGAGCGTTATGACGAGAGTCCCATGACTAAAGTCACGGTCTGGGTGGCGTTCCGCCGTGTGTGCTTCGCACACGATACTC
>JAYVOT010000231.1:0-8109 GCA_043757795.1 Chthonomonadaceae bacterium
AACCGCAAACAACTAGGTGTCCTCCGCCTCTGCCTCCGTCCGGTCCCATATCGATGACATAATCCGCCGTTTTGATGACGTCAAGGTGATGCTCAATGACGATCACAGAGTGTCCTGCATCGACAAGTCTGTTCAAGCTGTCAAGCAGTTTTTGAATGTCGGCAAGGTGAAGCCCCGTTGTCGGTTCGTCCAGAATATATAGATTTTTCCCGGATCTTTTTATTTTGCTCAGTTCTTGCGCCAACTTCACGCGTTGCGCTTCGCCGCCTGATATCGTAGTGGATGATTGACCTAATTTCAGGTATCCCATCCCAAGTTGATTTAGCACGTTCAATTTATGTGCGATGAGACTCACATTTCCGAAGAAAACGCTCGCTTCTTCAATAGACATGTCCAGCACGTCAGTTATCGTCTTATCACGGTAAGTCGCCTCAAGAGTTTCAGCGTTGTATCTCGCGCCTTTGCAGGTGGGGCAGGGGCTTTCCACATCCGGCATGAAGTGAAGAGAGATCGTGACGATTCCCTGCCCGGAACACTCTTCGCATCTGCCGCCTTTTACATTGAAACTGAATCTTCCTGCTGTGTAGCCTCGCGCTATCGACTCGGGGGTCTTTGCAAAAAGTTGGCGAATCGTGTCGTAAACCCCGACATAGGTTGCGGGGTTCGAGGTTGGGGTACGTCCGATCGGAGTTTGATCGATTGATATGACGTCGTTGATATGTTCTTGACCTTCGAGACGTTCGTGTTCCCCAGCGAGTACTCTGCTGTCATGAAAAATAGAGTAGAGCTTCTTTTGCAAAATCTGATTGATGAGAGTGCTTTTGCCGGAACCGGAGACTCCCGTCACGCAGATGAACTGCCCGAGTGGAAATTTTACGGTGAGATTCTGCAAATTGTTCTCTTTCGCCCCGATTATCGTGAGAAATTTGCCATTCGATGCGCGACGCTTTGCAGGAATAGGAATCCCTCGCGCACCGCTGAGAAATTGGCCGGTAAGCGAATTCGGATTTCGTATCATCTCGTCAGGAGTTCCTTGAGCCACGACTTCGCCGCCGTGTACGCCGGGTCCAGGACCGATCTCTACGAGATAGTCCGCTTCTCGAATGGTCTCCTCATCGTGCTCCACCACGATCACGGAGTTGCCGATATCGCGCAGTCGGCGCAAAGTATCGATCATTTTTCTGTTGTCGCGGGGGTGCAGTCCGATGCTTGGGAGTCGCCCAACAATTATTGCACTGGAATTTAGGTGAGTTTGATCTCAAAAATGAGCAGAACTCAGTGCATTAATTTATGCGCGTATCCTTGGCTCATCAAGGACGTAGAGCATTCCCATCAACCCGGAGCCGATTTGCGTTGATAGCCTGATACGCTGCGACTCGCCGCCGGAGAGCGTCGCCGCCTTTCGTCCGAGGCTGAGATAGTCCATCCCGATTCCCATCAGAAGCTCCAACCGAGACACGATCTCGTCGCGAACCTGTTCGCCGGCGCCCCACTGTCTGTGCGAGAGCGGCATATCCCGAAGAAAATCTCGTAAATCCGAAAGCGCGAAATTGCTGAGTTCGTGGATGTTTCTGTCTTGCAGAGTGACGCAAAGCCTCTGCTTTTTCAGGCGCGTCCCCTTGCAATCGGGGCAGACTCGCTCCACCATCACCTTTTTGAGATACTCCTCCATCCAGGAGTGCGCGACTTTCTGTTGGCGATAGTGACGGTATCTGCGTTCAATGTCGTTGATAATGCCGTCGAACCTGAACGGCTTGCCGATGTGTTCGTCGCCCTTCGTTGCTCCCTCCGGGATCAGTAGTGGAAACCTTTCTCCTTTAGAGCCGTAGAAGAGCAGTTCGACTGACTTCGCGGAAAGGTCTTTGAACGGCATATCCAGGTCGATTCCGTATTGAACCGACAACGAGTGCATTAGGCGAGTTCCCCATGAGTTTTTGTCGTAATGAAACGCCTCATGAACGAAACATCCGCCAATAACGCTCCTGTTTTTGTCCGGAACCAACAGGTCAGGGTGGACATTAAGATAGACTCCCAAGCCGAGGCAGGTATTGCAGGCGCTGTCCGGCTCATTGAAGGAAAAGTAGTACGCGAGCAGTTCTCCCATTGTCGTTTGATGGTTCGGGCAGGCGAAATTGGCGAAGAATTTACGCTTGGTCTCCTCCGGGAGGTCTGAGAGGATGCGAAAACGCAAAAATCCGTCTCCAACTCGCAAGCCGTGTTGAATGGAGGTCTCTATCTGCTTGAAAAGATCTTTGGAGAGGTAAAATTTGTCGATCACCGCTTCCAAACAGTATTCGCGCGTCTCGTCAAGCTCAAGATCGTCGCTCAAGTCCACGAGTTCGTCGTCAATCCGCATACGGCGATAGCCTTTGTTTCTTATTTCCCCGAAGAGAAAAGGATAGTCTTCGCCGTATGGTTTGAGAACGGGGGCGCAGATTTCAATCGAAGTTTTCGGCGGCAGGGAGAGAAGATGTTCCGTCATTTGAGGCGCCGACAACACCGGAACCCGCTCTGTGCAGAAGGGGCATTTCGCATCTCCGATCGTGGCGAAAAGGATCCTGACGTAGTCGTAAATGTCCGTCATCGTCCCCACTGTTGAACGCGGATTATTGTTGACGGACTTCTGCTCGATGGAGATGACCGGCGAGAGACCGGTAACGAAATCGACCTTCGGCTTTTTGAGTTGCACGACGAATCGCTTCGAGTAGGCGGATAGAGACTCTAGAAAACGCCTTTGCCCTTCCGCATAAATTGTTTCAAATGCGAGCGAAGATTTTCCTGAGCCGCTCACTCCAGTGACTACCACGAACTGATTGCGCGGTATCTCGATGTCGATATTTTTGAGATTATTCTCTTTCGCTCCGCGCACGCCAATGGTTTCTCTCATTGAAATCTCCGGGGTTTAGTGGATTTTATCGGTCTGAGTCGTGGTAGTAAGCCGCTTCATCCACGGTCACGAGGCTTTTTTCCGTGAGCCTCAGCGGGGATGGCAGTTTTTGAATGACTCCTTTGTCGGAAAGCCATTCATACGCCATAGCGAGACTCTCAGCGTGAACCGTTTTCGAGAAATAGGCGTCTAGTTCTGTCGTCGTGCGAATGCCTCCAGCTTCCGAAAGGTAGTCGAGAATTGGATTGAAGAGGAGTTCCTGCCGTTCGTCAAGATATCTGTTGATATTCGAAAGACTGTGCATGATCAGTTTTTCGTCCTTCTTAGCGTCTATCAAGTCCGTATACATCGAATTGAAAAAATCCGGGTTGAGCGCGACCGCCTGTTGCAACACCTCTCTCGCGACGATTTCACCGTGCGAAACAGCTTCAATTCTCGCCAACGCCTCTACGCAGTGCATGATCCAGAGAAAACTGTAAGCGAAATCTTTTCGGGTGTAAAACCATTTCTCCGCTTTCGCGAGGTAGTAGATCGCTGTTTGAGCATAACTGAGCAGTTGCGCGGCCCTGTCCTTCGCTCCCATGCGAAATCCCTCTTGATAGTACTCGTTCAGAGTTTCATCCAACGAAAACAAGAGACGGCTTTTGGAAAAAGAGGAGTGCATAAACGAACCTTGAAGCGATCCTTCCAGCGCTTGCTTGAATTTGCTCCGGGTATAGAGGGTCGCATGGATGTTGACGCCGTTTTCAACGAGAGCGAAGTGTTTTATCGGCTTCTTCTCGTCTCGCCCCACGAGCATCATATCGATGTCGGATTTCTTCCAGACCGTGTCATGCGAGAGGCTTCCGAATAGAATGGCGGCGAGAATATTCCGATCTTGCTTCAACTTCGAGACGAGCGATTCTAACGCCTCGTTGAAAAGAGCGACGGTATTGACAGTCTCTTCGTTGTTCCGCATTGCCATTTCAAAGCTCCTGATCCTTCAACGTCTACTGTAGCAAAGCGCCTGAATTGAGATTTGCGATTTTTTTGGACGGACTGAAGTCCGTCGTTGTCATCGTAGCACGAGCAGGTTATTACAACATCCATTCGGCGGCGTCTATCGCCTGCGGCGCGTCCCAGGGTCCGAAATCCAAACCGGCGCTGTCTCGCAAGAAACCTCCCTCGTCAAATTCCATCCAGGCGGATTGATTGTGTTTTCGGCAGAGGTAGCGCCAGGCGAGAGTCGAAAGTTGAGACGGCTTTGCAACGGCTTCGCTGTTCGCCCGTTGAAAAGAGGGAATGAGTCGGGCGGCTGATGCGCAGGGGGCGAAGACGCGGGTGATGGCATGCGGTCCTGAATGGGGTCCTACGACTTTGTCATGCGTTCCGCAGATTTCGCAGTGGAACCAGTATGATTGCAAAGCGACGATCGCATGGGAGGTCGCACGTCTCTCCGTCGTTAAAAATTTGCCGCCGAGTTTGTGTCGATCCCATGCCCAACCTTGATCTGCTGGAAAAGTCTCCATTCCGATAGGTCCCGTACGTCCGTCTATCGGGTCTCGAAACCTCCAACCCTCAAAAGGAAGCTCCGGAATAAAGCAGCCTTCCTCCCAGATTCCGCTATTGTCGGCATAGGACGTCAATTCATACAGGAATGAGCGAGACAAATCCGGGGCGCTGATTCCATCCTCGGATTTCAATCCGGAGGTCGAGTCCCAACGATACTCGAACGCCATCTCTCCCCAACCGCGATCAAAAAAGCGATGAAGTCGAAAGTTGCAGGGGTGGGGGTGCGGCGGATGCGGCGCTGAAATAGGGATCAATTCCTGCGCGTTCGCGGCGGCGATGAGTCTGTCCGCTTTCGACTGAGAGTTCAGTGAAAGAGGAAATTGCAGATGAAGTTCGACTCCTTCCGCCACTGAAACGCGCTCCCAGACCTCTCTTTGTTTCGGGGAGGATCTGTCGGAAAGGGAAGTTGAGAGCGCGATATGCGTTGTTGGAATCGAAGCCGGATCGCTCTGCAAATACGATTCTATTTCGCTCTCGGAGAGGACGCAAATCCGTCTTTTAATCTCGGATAGGGGCAGAAACGACTCTTTTAAACGTAGAATCAGGCGCAAACAGTTCAAATGCGACTGCGTGTAGCGCGCATATCGACCCTCTGCGGCGGCGGGGGGAGGGAGGACGCCCTCCGCCGCGTAGTAGCGAATTGTGCGCACGGTGACGCCCGCCAATTCAGCCAGTTTTCCTATTGAGTAGTCATTCATAGTTCGAATCGTTTGTCGTCCGGAGGCTCGCGCCCTTCGAAGATTCGGCGCACCCACATAAGCAACTCTTGCGGATTGAAGGGCTTTGTCAGGTAGAAGTCCGCGCCTGCGCGCCACCCCTCGTAGACGTCGCTGTCCATCGCTTTTGCGGTGAGCATAATGATCGGGAGTTCGCGGGTAACCGGGTTTTGTTTTAATCGTTTGAGCAATTCAAAGCCGTCCATGAAGGGCATCATCACGTCGCTGATCACCATGTCCGGCGGCTCCGCCTCGATCATGTCCAACGCTTGCTTGCCGTCGGACGCCGTGACTACGTTGTAGCCTGCGCGTTGCAGGTTGACCTGCACGAGCCTCACGATGGATCTCTCATCGTCCACTGCAAGTACTGTTTTCGCCATTTCGTTCGCCTTTTCCTTTCTGGTGATAATCCAATTCAATTATAACAGTATTACGTAATAGTGTCAATGATAGTTGCAGCGGTTTTGTTTGAACCTTGATTGAACGGATTGAATGATTAACTATGATGAGTTTTCCGCATTTGGCAGTCGGCTTAAACTATTAAGAATGGTAAGACTACAATTATTTTTTGAACCATGATTGAACGGATTTTATGTTTAACTATGATTAGTCTTCTTGCCTTGTCAGTTCATCCCATTTTTTTGAGTGGGTAAGACTCCTGCACTAACCATCATAGTAATTCATTCAATCCGTTCAATCATGGTTCAAACAAAATCGGGTAAACTCTTGCTTTAACGATCATTGTGCATTATCTAATTCGTTTAATCATGGTTCGGATAAACGATCACAGTTAATCCTACAATTCGTTCAATCAAGTTACAAAAAAAGGTGAAGGAGGAGGCAATGTCGGAACAGCATCTGCATTCGGATTTGACGGGGAAAATTATCAAGAGTGCGATGACGGTGCATAGTAAGCTTGGGAATGGTTTTCAAGAGGTGATTTATCAGAAGGCATTGGCGATCGAGATGAATATGAATGGTTTGGAATATAGTCGCGAGCATGAGATGAAAATAACCTATAGGGGGATTGAACTTGGAACTCGAAGAGTCGATTTCTTTGTCGAAGAGAAGGTGATGGTGGAAATAAAGGCGGTCATAGAGATAGGAGACGTTCATCTGGCACAAGCTATCAACTATCTCGAAGCCTACGGTCTCGAAGTAGGTTTGCTTATCAATTTTGGAGCGAAAAGCCTGGAGTTCAAGCGCGTCATGCGCCCGATTAGAAGCAAGCGGAGTGTTTGAACCATGATTAAACGGATTGAATGATTGACTATGATCAGTCTTCTTGACTTGTCAATTCATCCCATTTTTGGGAGTCGATAAAACTCCCGCACTAACCATCAAAGTTAATCATTAAATCTGTTTAATCAAGGTTCAAACAATATCGGGTAAGACTCCTGCACTAACCATCGTAGTTAATCATTCGATCCGTTTAATCATGGTTCAAACACTGTGGTATAATTCAGATACGAATTCGGGGCGATAAAATCGGAGGTTTGGAGCGATGTTGACTTCTGCGGAGATTGAAGAGCGGCTGGAAGAGATCTTGCCGAACGTGGGCAAGCCGGGGCGATACACGGGCGGGGAGTTGAACTGCGTTATTAAAGATCACTCGACGGTGGAGGTGAAATACGCCATCGCTTTCCCGGACGCCTATGAGATCGGGATGTCGAACCTCGCCTTGAGCATCATCTACAACCTTTTGAACAATCGAAAAGATTGCGTCGCGGAGCGAGTCTATGCGCCCTGGCCTGACATGGACAAGGCGATGCGGGCGGCGGAACTTCCGCTCTTCACGCTTGAAACGAAGACCGCCTGCGCTGACTACGACCTTTGGGGCTTCTCGCTCTCCTTTGAACTCGCCTATACGAACCTGCTCAACATGATTGACCTCGCGGGAATACCGGTTCGCTCCCTTGATAGAGATGCTGGAAAACCGGATGGCTCGCACTGGCCCATTATCTTCGCGGGGGGACACGCGACCTTCAATCCCGAGCCTGTCGCGCCCTTTGTGGATGTGTTCGTCATTGGGGAGTCTGAGTCGGTTCTGCCCCAATTCACAGAAGTTTTCAAGCAGTTTCGCCACCTCTCGCGCCCCGAATTAATGTTGAAAATCGCGAATATTCCCGGTTGTTACGTGCCGCGCTTCTATGAGCCGGAGTACGAGACTGCTGAAGAGCGAACTGCAAGGCTGATCCGCCTTGACCTGACAGAGGAGGACGCGAAGAGGTTTTTCGACACGATGCCGCGGCTCAAAGGAACGAAGCCTATTCGCGACGACGTTCCGCCGATCATCATTCGTCAGCTGGTCTGGGATGTGGACGGCCTCGATTACCCCACAAAACCGATTATTCCCTTCATCGAAGTCGTGCATGATCGAATCTCATTGGAAGTGATGCGAGGGTGTACGCGAGGTTGTCGGTTCTGTCAGGCGGGAATGATCACGCGACCTGTGCGCGAGAAGTCACCGGAAAAACTGATGGAGCTTGCGGCGGAACTGGTAAAGAACACTGGACATGAGGACATCTCGCTCGTGTCGCTCTCCACTGCGGACTACAGCCGAGTCGATACGGTTGTGAAGGGGTTGATCGAAAAATACGCCGAAAGCAAAGTCGGGGTTTCGTTGCCCTCCCTGAGGGCGGATCGAGATTGCGTCGAGCTTGTGCAGGAGATCAACAAGGTTCGCAAGACAGGATTGACCTTTGCGCCTGAGGCCGGTTCTCAACGCATGAGGGACGTCGTCAATAAGGGAGTCAATGAGAAAAACCTGTTCGACGCTTGCGAGGGAGCTTTTCAAAACGGGTGGCAACAGATAAAACTTTACTTCATGATATCGTTGCTGACTGAGACCGATGAAGATATTCTGGCGATTGGAGAGCTTGCGGCGAAGTGTGCGAAAATCGCCCGGCAGAACGGGGTTAAAACCCCGACGATCAAAATTGGCGTCTCCTCCTT
>JAYVOT010000232.1:0-8107 GCA_043757795.1 Chthonomonadaceae bacterium
GAATCCTTTTCCCGCGAATCAATTTCGCCCTCCCTGGGAATTACGCCCTGCCCAGAATCGAATCACTGTCAAACCGGATGTAATCGTAAAAAGAACGGAAGTTGGTTTTGAGGTGGATGTGTTGGGAGTTGAAGCGTTTGCACTCAGCGTCAACCCGAGCTACCGAACCCTCTACAACGATATGAAAAACGGGGTAGGTCGACATAGCGAAGATCAGCGAAAACATGTCATGGAGCATGTCGATCGAGCGGAACTGTTTCTCAGAAACCTGCAACAACGTCGAGAGACCCTTCGTCATATAACGAAATGCATTATAGAAATGCAATCCGGCTACCTGGAAACGGGGTCGAGACAGTTCTTACGCCCACTCACTCGAACAAAGATCGCTCGAGCGCTCTCTATCCACGAGTCAACCGTCAGCAGGGCGACAGCCAACAAATTCATCCAACTTCCCAATCAAGAGGTAGTCGGCTTCAACATCTTCTTCAACTCATCGCTGTCGGTCAAAGAGACGATCGAGACTCTCATTAAAGAGGAAAATCCGGCGCATCCTCTATCCGATCAGCAGATCGTCAATCTTCTTGCCGAACGCGGGTTTACGGTCGCTCGCAGAACCATCGTCAAGTACCGGGAGTCACAGAAAATTCTTTCATCCACTCACCGACGCAGATGAAGGCGTAATGAGGTTGCACGCACCTCTGAAATCCTTTCGGCAACAAAATGACCTGATGAACGCCAAGGCAATATCAAACGCAACGAACGCCGCGAAAACTACTCTGTTTTCGCGGCGTTTTATGAGTTTTTTCACGAGGTTCTTTTGTTCATCGCTTTATCGTCCCTACTTGCTTGACTTTTTCACTTCCTGCGAAGCATACTCGATTTATCATTTTTCAGAAAATTGAGATTCTCGAAGTTAAAAGGAGGGGCGGATGCGTCAGATCAAATGGGGGGTTTTGGGGTGTGCGGCGTTTGCGAGACAAAGGGCGATTCCCGCGATGCTATTGGCGGAGGGAGTAGAGCTTTTCGGGATCGCGAGCCGAAGTCTCGAAAAGGCGCAGGGATTCGCGAAGTAGTTCGGTTTCAAACGAGCGTACGGCTCCTATGAAGAGATGCTTGCAGACCCGGAGATCGAAGCGGTCTATAACCCGCTTCCGAATGGGATGCACCCCGAATGGGCGCTTAAGGCGGCTCTCGCAGGCAAGCACAGCATCGTCGAAAAACCTTTCGCCTCGAACGCTTCCGAGATAGAGCCGGTCATCGCGGCGGCGAAAAAGAAGAACGTGAAAATCATGGAGGCGTTTATGTGGCGCTTTCACCCGATGAATATCCGCGCTCGTCAGCTGGTACGCGAGGGAGCGATAGGCGAATTGAGATTCTTCAGAACCGCTTTCACCTTCATGCTGGAACGAGGTCCGAACGTGCGCCTGGATGCGGCGCTTGGCGGGGGCGGGATCATGGACGTGGGATGCTACTGCATCAGTCAGGCCAGGTTCTTCTTTGAGGCGGAACCGACGAAAGTCTATTGTCGCGCCGATTTAGACCCTGTCTATAAAGTGGACACGCTTGCAAGCGCCATATTGGAATTTCCGGGCGGAAGAGCCTGTTTCGACGCGGGATTCGATCTGCCCTTTCGTTGCGAGTATGAGATCGTCGGGAGCAAGGGACGCATCCTCTGCCCCGTTTCAATGCTTCCGCCTGAGGAACCCTATCTGATCATTGAGCCGGATGGCGGGACAAGAACGTTTGAAACTTTCGAAGCGGTCAATCAGTGGACTTTGGAGTTCGAACATCTCTCGAAGTGCATCGTTGATGGAATTCGACCGGACTATGATCTCGAAGACGCCTTGAAACAGCAGAGGACGATTGACGCCGTCTATCGTTCCATAGGCTCAGGATCCGTCGAATTGGTCTGAGGAACGGGTAAGGACGGGATTACGGCCCCCGTCCTCTCTCATTGCGTGTCTCTTACGCTCATGGGAGAGCGGCTTCGGGAAGTCGGCTCCACCCTTTGAGAAGCGAGTCGGACTAAGAGGAATTCTCAATTCCTACGTATGACTCCAGTTCGTACCGTTCTCTCTTGCAAACTTCCTCACAACGCTCTCTCCCGAACGATTTCCTCCGCCAATCCGAAAGCGAGCGTCATTCCTGCTTCTCCGAGATTTGCTACGACCGTCGCGCCGGGAGCCGCATCGACGACTGAGAACGCATCTTTCGGATGTTTTAATTGGATGATATGCCATCGGGCGGCGATTCGGAGACTGGGAACATCTAGAAATGCGACGAGATAGTCTAAAATCAAACGGTCTATCTCCACTTTGTCGAAAGGATCTATCTCGGCGTCGCGCTCGCAAGATTCGCCGATGACCAACTCTCCCGATCCGTTCCGGGAGACGACCGCATGAATGCCGTATGAGTCGAAGAGAGGCGACTCCGATGCTATCCTCAATTTCAGCGACTCCATAGAGAGACAGGGGGCGAAGGATGCGCTCTGTCTCAATGTCAAACCGCTTGCGAGCATTGGACCAAGTTTCCAAGTTTCCTTATAGGGCGTCGTCCGCATAAGTTGCCTCTTAGTGCGCAGAATCCCGACTCCTTCAAAAAGACGAGGAAAGAGCGACCCGTAAGCATCGCCGCAACAGACGAAAAGCGACCCCGCTTTCCAACAGCGCCCTCCTGCCGCAAGTACCGGACGATGATAGGAGTTGACAGCGCAATTGAAAAAAAATTTGACCCCATGTTCCTTTCGCAACCAATCGGTTATTTTCGGGAACGCTTCTCGCGGGTCGAAGCATACTTCGGATTGGCTCCAAAGCCCGGCGATCAGCCCTTTTTGTTGTGCAGCATTCGATTTCAGCGCAACTTGGGCGGGAGTGAGAAGCTCCGTTTCAATTCCCGCGCTTGCCAGGCTGTTGGCGAATTCATCTAGAACTTGCGCCTCGTCCTGCCGATACGCCAAGTGCAGCGATCCGCACTCCTCGTGCTTGACGCCTGTCTCTTTGAGAACTTCGCACCAGAGATCTCGACTTCGCAGAGCCAATTTGCGCCCTTTTCCCGAGGGTTGCGCTATTGGCAGGATCATGCCGGAATCTCGGATGGAAGCCCCCTCCGCCCGGCTGTTGCGCTCGAAAACTGCAACATTCATGCCGCGCTTCGCCATATGATAAGCATGGGCTAGCCCTATATTCCCCGCCCCGACTACTGCTGCATCGAAGTATTGGTTCTCGCTCATCGTTGTCTCCCGCCCCTCCGCTCGCGTTTTTCACCTAGTTGCAAGTCCAATATAGTAGACTATTTACTAGACAAATGTCAACCCTATGACGAATGCAAGTTTGGTTAAGGATTCAGTTTGCATGTTTGGGGTGATGCGCAAAAATAGTATTGAATAACTAGCTTATCCCGCAAAAAATCCTACTATTAACGGCAAAATCGGCTGGAACAGATCAGCTTCAGTCCATTTTCGCGCGGTTTGTGCGATTCTCCAATTGAAACGACAGTCGTTTATAACTGGCCTTTAGCCATTTTTGAATCAGGGATGGAGTGACTTGTATCGTTCGTGGAGTAGAATATTGGTGTAAAAGCCAAACTTGATCCTCCACCATTTTCAAAGACAATTGGTTTAAGGACAAACTTTTCACGGTCTGATTTTCGGTTGCTCTTTGTCAGTATTTCAATATTGAAAAAGAGGTTATTCGGACGACTGCTACTCGTCCGCGATCTCATTGCTGCTGGGGATGGGAGAGCCGGATGCAAGGATCATGAAGATCAGTTCTTTCGATACTATCTGTAGCGAAGAAAAAAGGAAAGTGCAACTGCCATAGAAACCAGTGATAAACTCTGACCTGAAAATCAGTATGCGCAAATCCAACTCATGCTATAATTGCGTACAAAATGAAACTGGAGGCAAAACATGGCTCAACCCCACATTTTAGAAGGCAAATGGGAAGAGATCAAACTGCGAGATGAAGAACTCGCCGGTCACTTTCTACGCATTATTATCGACCCTGACGAAATGCAGATTCTTTCTCCGAAAGTTAACGGACATCTCAGCCTGCAGTCTGACAACGAGCGCTTGGCGCGCATCAAAAGTCTGCGTGGAAAGTACGCGCTCCTCGGCGTATCAGTGGAGGATTTACACATGGAAAGAGCCGCTGACAGTTCACGGGATGAAGCCTTCCTCCGAGGTGAAGGCAAGTGAATTATTCTCTAGATGCCGGGCCGCTGATCGCCTACTTAAACAACGAGACAGGGGCGGGTCAAACCGAAGATGTATTGACAGAGCCAGGTAGTCGCTGTCATATTCACTTTATGAACCTGTGCGAAATCTACTATCTCTACTACCGCCGCCGCGGCGCCGGAGTTGCAGATGCCATTGTTCAAGACTTACTCGATATGGGACTTATATTGCACGACGACCATGATGAAGCGTTCTGGAAAGCAGCGGCTTCCTTCAAAGGGCGATACGCGCTCTCATTGCCGGATGCTTTCTGCATTGCACTCGCGCAACGAATCGGAGGAACAGTCGTCACAACGGATCATGCAGAGTTTGACCCGCTTGTTGGGCTTGGCTATTGCCCCATTCAATTTGTTCGGAAGTCCGATGACTGATTCATAAAGTGATCCTCCTACATTTTCAAAGACATTTGGTTTAGGGGCAAACTTTTTTTCACGGTCTGATTTTTGGTTGTTTTTTGTCAGCGTTTCCAAACTGACAAAGTGTCTATTCGAGTGACTGCAGATCGTCTGCGACTTCAGTCAGCCGCTCCGCCTTTTCGAGCATTACCTGCCCCCCGGCAGCTCTCCTGCCACTCTTCAGTTCGGTCGTCATGATAGTCTTGCATCTCAGCCGCCCCCTTGCCGACCCCTTGCCTTCGGCGCGTGGTTGGCTGAGTTTGGGCGTCAGGCGGCGGGGCGCTGCCCCGCAGTTCGAAGGAGCAGCTGACCTTGCTTTGATCGAACAAGGCGCTGTAGCGAACATGCGGGAGCGATTGCCATTGCTGCGTCCCGTGCACCGGGTCGCTGAATTCGGGTTGTTTGATCGCGAGTGAGAAAAAAGGAGGTGTCGTATTGGCTAGTTTCGACGATTCGTTGCGTGGATATGCTTTCCCCACCCATCAGCGAGATGAATTCAAATTAGCTTCGATGAGATCGAGAGGATTGCGCTTTCATTTCGAAAGCGCAGTCAGGACTGCTTCTCCAGGAAATGAACGCAATCTGTCCAATCCTGGTTCGCGTATTGCTCCCAAAAGGATATGATCGCACGGGGCAATGTTCCAAACGCATCGTTGGCGATAGTGAAATCGTCGACAAAAACCACTCCTGTATGAGACTGCCCTGCATGATACAGTTCCTGCAATAGCGATGGGATCGTTTTCAAATCGTAGGTGACAAGCGTCAACTGTTCCAGAGAAGCAGCCAGTAAGAGTTCGCTGTCACGACATCCTCGAAAAACGCCATCGTGCCAGGTATGCACGCTGTAGATCGTGATATTTGGGCGATGTTTTTGCACTTGATCCGCCACCGCCTGAGAAATATTTTCGTCGAGCAAGAGATGCAGTGTCATTATTCGCTCAGGCTTCATAGCGTCTGAATGGAAACGTCTTCAAGGTCCCCATCAGTCAAACATGTTCGTTCGATGCGCGGCAATAGCCGCTTTAAACGCTCAAATCCGCCGGCGTTTTCGCTCAATGCAGTTTCGATCTCAGTGGGATAAGCCGCAGCATAATCGAAAGCCGCTTGCACATGTTCAGGACGCAAGTCCAAATGCTGGGCCGTTTTAGTTGGATCGGACTCATAGCTTTTCGCCGCCATAATCACCTGCCAGACCTCCAAACGTCCCTTCAGACAGGCAGTGCGCTCTCCATTGATACTGCGAAATTCGATGAAGGAGAAGCGGTTTTGGCGAAGCCACTCATCAACGATTCTTGCTCCCACTTCGCTTACGGAGCGCCTCTCTTTTGCGGCGATACGACGCACTTCCGAGGCGCTCTCTTCCGGCAGACGTAACGTTAGGGTTGTAGGCATGGACTACTTTTCCTCTCCTGATTCAGAGTGATTCGTTTGTATCATATCGCTCAATGTCACTCATAATGATACACCCATATTAAATAAATATCAAGCCCGCGTATCCACTCCTGCATCAAAATCCGGCAGCAAAATTGAGACATAGATTCCAAAACGGATTAAAAAGCAAAAAAGCCTTCAAAAAGGGAGGCATTCCGATTACGGCGATATTAAAGCAGAATTGAACGTTTGCGTATCACTTGTTGGGAAAGTATCCGGACGCCTATTTGGCGGCGGCGGGGATCGCAGGAGTGAAGTCCTCTCCCCTTGCGCTGCTGTTTGGGAAGATGGTGAGTGTATACCCTACTGAGGTCGCCAACTAAGATGTTTGGGGTTGCATATTTAACGCTGGAAATAGCTA
The DNA here is from genome assembly GCA_043757795.1 of Chthonomonadaceae bacterium. GTDB lineage: Bacteria > Armatimonadota > Chthonomonadetes > Chthonomonadales > Chthonomonadaceae > JAYVOT01. The sequence goes on from JAYVOT010000232.1 coordinate 6,422, forward strand.
TATTGCCCCACATATCGGTAAGGGTTGACTGTCCCGCTGCCGCTTGCCAACTCCTCCCCAAACGCTTTGTAGCTGTAGCTGTCCGTGATCGCGCCGCCTATGCTCACCAATACCCGGCTGCTGCTCTGACTGTCGAAGCCGTAGAAGCCGCTCGTTCCGCCTCTTCGCTGGGAGGAGAGACCGCCCCATTAGCCGGGGAAGTCGGTGTACTGTACGGTTTTCGCTAGAGAGCCGTCTCGCTCCTGAAGCAGGTTCTGACCGTCCCACACTTTGACTACGGTGGAGACGCCGTCGGAAGTCCGCTGAACCAGTCCGTCCTGAGTGTGTGAGGCGAAGTAAGCATTGGCTCCGGAACTCTCCAGAGCTGAGAGCAGATGGTTCTCGTAGTCCCACAGATAGTTTATCAGCGCGCCGCCGGTGTTCTGTTGCAAGAGGTTTCCATTGGCGTCGTAAGTACTCGTGGTGGGAGCGCCGGATGCCGGAGGCGTTTTCTTTGCCGAGCATTAATAACAGAAAATAACCAAAATTGTTATTCCGTCTCTATTTCTGGTAGACTGAAAAGGACACAACTTTTTCAGGAGCTTTTCTATGAACATCTCACTTACCCCGGAACTCGAGGAACTGGTCTACAAGAAGGTCAAAACTGGCATGTATCACTCGGCAAGTGAAGTTATCCGTGAAGGCTTGAGGCTACTCAAAGAGCAAGATGAGATCAGGCAAACTCGGCTGAATCAGCTTCGTATGGAAGTAGACATCGGTATCGAGCAGGTCGAGCATGGGCAGTACGCCGACTACGATGCCGAGAACCTTCAGCCATTAGTTGATGAAATCAAGACCGAGGGGCGCAAGCGCCTTGCGAAGCGAAACGGAGAAACGCGCAAATGAAGAAGGCGCGGCTCTCCGATCAGGCTAAAGAAGACTTGGCTGGCATATGGGAGTACATCGCTCAAGATAACCCTTCTGCCGCAGATCGTCTCTTGCAAAAGCTGGTAAAACAGTGCGCGTCCATTGCCGAAACTCCAGGTATGGGGCGCATGAGAGAAGAATTGCGACCTGCCCTTCGGAGTTTCTCTGTTGGAAACTACCTCATTTTTTACCGACAAATTCCAGAAGGGATCGCGGTTTTTCGTATCATTCACGGAGCGCGAGAACTGGAAACTCTTCTTGAGCGAGAACCGGATGAGACATTTCGCTTTGATAACGACGAAGACCCCGTAACGGACCGCTAAAGAGTTATCATCCTGTTCCATTCACGCTCAGGTAAGCTCGCTTTGCCTGTCGGGTTTCTGAAATTGTATTTTTCTCGAGGAAATCATCATGGTAGCCATGCATTCCAGACCCAGATAGGTATATAGTCGCTATTTCCCCATTCGATAGCAAGTCCTTATTATAAGTAGATTCGTCTGTAGGGAGGCGAACTGTGACTTCGACTACATCTATAACCCGAAAATATCTCATCGATGCTCGCCTGCCGAAAGTCAGATGATGGCTGCATGCCGTTCTAAGGCAACTCAAGTCTGAAGTACTGGAATGGTAGTCAATGTTCGGCATAGTATTATCGACTACTTGAATTTTCTCTCCAATGCAGAACTGTCCGAAATCGCGCCATCCGGCAAACCCTGGTTTGGAACTCTCCGGCTCCCTGCTATGTCTCGATCCGACCTGAAGCAGGTTCTGACCGTCCCA
>JAYVOT010000233.1:0-2214 GCA_043757795.1 Chthonomonadaceae bacterium
ATCACTTTTTTGCCGGAAGCCTTCACTCAGGGCATCCTTGAGAATTTCATTCCGTGGTATTATAATCGTTGCACGAAAGTTATCTGTCCTTCAAAATCGACCGCGACCTATCTGAAACAGCAAGGGATAACGAGACCCATCGAAGTGATCCCGACAGGAGTGCCGTTGCCGCCCCTCGAAGTCCTTACTCAGGAATCCCGGGTAAATGTCCGAAAATCATTGGGAATTGAGATTGACACTCCGCTTGCACTCTATGCCGGTCGCCTCGCGCCCGAAAAGAATTTAGACTGGCTCCTGGACGTTTTCGTGGACGTCAGACGACGTTCTCCACTTGCAAAGCTGGCTTTTGCAGGAAGCGGAAATTTGATGGAGACGCTTCAGGCACACGCCTCTCGATTGGGGATCGAAGACTCAGTTCTGTTTTTGGGCGCTAAGAGCCGAGATGAAATGGACCGAATCTATGCCGCGGCGGACGTGTTTTGCTTTCCCTCGCCCTCTGAAACTCAAGGTTTGGTCGTTGGGGAGGCGAGAGCGGCGGGAATTCCTGTGGTAGTCATCGACTCCGGCGGAGCGCCCGAGACGGTTCAACACGGAGAAGACGGTTTTCGAGTGGATATGGGAGACACGCAAATGTTCGCGGATCGAGTTTTGTCTCTTTTGGAAGACCATGAATTGCGTGAAAGATTCTCTGCCAATTCTTTTGCGCACGCAAGGAATCATACGCCTGAAATGATGGCGCAAAAAGTGCTCGGGGTTTATTGGAGCGTAGGAGCGGGCGAAGGCAGGAAGTAAGCGAAAGGTTCAACATTGTTAGGACACATATTAGAGATTCTAGGCAACTGGGTTAAGTGGGTAATTGGCGGAGGCGGATACTTTGGAATCGCTCTTCTCATGGCTTTAGAGAGCGCTTGCATTCCTATTCCAAGTGAATTGATTATGCCGTTTGCAGGCTATCTTACTATTGCTGCGGTCGCAGGGTCGTCTCCCCATACTGCTTTGAATTTCCATCTCGTGTCCCTGGCAGGGGCGTTCGGGTGCGCGGTCGGTTCCGCCCTCGCTTATTGGATCGGAGCGAAAGGAGGACGGGAGTTTGTTTTCAAGTACGGCAAATTCATTCTCCTGAAACGCAGCGATGTGGAGATGTCGGAGAAATGGTTTGACCGATGGGGCGGTGCGGCAGTATTCGTAGCGCGACTGCTTCCGGTCGTTCGTACTTTTATTTCGCTCCCTGCCGGCATCGCGCGAATGCCGTTCCTTCCCTTTTTGGCGTTATCGTTTATTGGCTCTGTTCCATGGTGCTATCTGCTCGCTTATGCCGGCATCGCTTTCGCCAATCACGAAGAACAGCTTAAAAAGTATTTCCATGGGGCTGATCTTGTGATCGGCATCATTCTTCTTGCCGGGATAGGGTTTTGGGTATGGCATCATTTCAAACCGGAAAAGAAGACGGAGTAGGGAACGACCGTGATCCGATAGGACGTGATGCCGACTGAATCATGATGCAAGTTTTTCGTACGCGATTACTTTGGTAATACTAACTCATGTTACGCAAACTACAGAGCGTCATGACTTTAGTCATGGGTTTCAAAAGCGCTCTAGAAAAAATTATTTGGTCGTCAGGTCTGCGTAACATCAGATACTAATCCAAATAAACTACTGGAGTGTTTTCGGCAGAATCAACTCGTTCCTGCACTTCTCAAGGATTGGGAAATTCGAGGCATGAGTTCCGGAGGAACGGCAATGGACTGAAGTTTGATCCGAACGGCTCTGATAATGGACGCTTCGAATTCAAATTCCTGAGCGCACATCTCGCAAAAGCTCAGATGCTCTTCGACTTTACCTATCTCCTCCATCGTTAGTTCTCGATCCAAGTAATCGTCTATTCGTCGAAACGCTTCTTCGCAGGTGTAAGAGTTTAGAGGGGGACTCAAGATTCATCTCCTCCTTTCAAGTCATTCGAAACAAGTCCTTCTTCCGTTGCAACGCTCCAGAGAGTTTTTTGCAAAAGTTTTCTAGCGCGATGGAGGCGGGAACGCACGGTCCCGATGGGGCAGTCAAGCGATTCTGAGATCTCTTGATAGCTCATCTCCTGCAAAAAATAGAGCAGTGCGCACTCACGAAAATCTTCCGGCAGTCGAGCGATGGCCTCGGCAATTGAGTCGACGCTCATCTTCTCCAAAACTGTCAACGCCGGATCGGAACTGTCTTGCCTCG
>JAYVOT010000234.1:0-2208 GCA_043757795.1 Chthonomonadaceae bacterium
GGTGAAAAAGGGCGCGCAACAGATCGACTACGCGGTCATGCCTTTAGAAGGACTCTGGTGGGCGGAGGATATGTCCCAATTTTCAGTGGAGGACAAATCGAATTGGAAATGGACGATGTTGATTCTGCAACCTGATTTCGTGTCGGCAGAGGTCATCGAATCTGCGATCTCTGAAGTTCAAAAGAAGAAAAGCTTGAGAGCGCTCCAACGGATGAGATTGAAGTCCTTTTCGGAAGGACGGTGCGCACAAGTGATGCACATCGGTCCATTCACGGAAGAGGGTCCGACAATAGCCCGATTGCATCAATTCATCGATGAAAGATCGCAAAAAACCGGCAAACACCATGAAATTTACTTGAGCGATATCCGCAAAGCCGCCCCTGAAAAATGGAAGACGATTCTCCGACAAGCTATGATATAGGCGCCTTTATTCTATCCGAGACGAGGTCCGGCCCTAAAATTGGGAAGGCCGCCTTTGCAAACAAGAAGGCTGTACGCATTAACAGCGTCGATTCTTCGAGTTTCGCTTGTTCGAGGATTAGTTTCTTTGCACGTTACGATTTCGACGTTTGTCCAAACGGCTTTCGCTCTTGACTTCCGGCAGGTCTTCGCTTATAATAGAGTGTCGCGGGGTGTAGCTCAGTTGGTAGAGTGCACGCTTTGGGAGCGTGATGTCGCAAGTTCGAGTCTTGTCACCCCGATAACATAGTTCTTGATTACTTCCTCCTCTCGCTTTCCTCACCTTTCATTATCCTAACAGTCCTACTGGTACGAAAGATCATTCATACCCTCGCATTATGAACTCACAGCCCGCAGTTCGCGCTCCCGACAAAGTAGGTATGATCTTCCTCCACCTCGAAATTATAGACGGAACGCTTGCCCTGCTGTCACTCGATCTTCGAGAGCGTAACCGAGTGTCCTGCGCGGGTGACGATGGCGTTCCCGAGCGCGAGTCTGCCTGCGATCACGAAGCCGACGCCCGAACCATGAAGGGATGTTCTCGGCTACAAACGACGGTCTCGACGATCTTGCCGGTTTTCGGGTCGGCGAAGGAGAGCGACACGACGGCGGGGGCGGACTTGACCGTGCGCGATTCTGAAAGGGACGATAAAAAAATACGCGCCTATCGATAGTGGCGCTTTTGTTCTTCGACTGTGGACTTGGCGAAGTTGACGGGGTTTGAATGACGACCGTCGATGCGTTCCTTGCGGTCTGGCTCCGCAAATCCTGATCGAAAGTCAGCAAAACTGTCGGCATTTGTACACTCAAGGCTTCAGCAAGAGCGATGTATCTCCCGTCGGCTGACCGACGGCAACTATATCCGGTTCGGATCGATTCGGCCCGGCATACAAGAGATGCTTCTCCAGCGGGCGGTGGAAGAATCATCGACATCAATGTTTCGAAATCCTTCACTCCCTGAGCGTGCTCCGAAGGCGTAAGAAGTTGGTTTTGCAATTTGTGGCATAGGACGAACAGCGTTTCTGCTACGATTGCTCCCGGCGCATAGAAGGCGAAACCCGCTTTCGATAGGCGCAATAGTTCGGAGGCAACTAGCGCTTCTCGGATTGCTTCTTTCGCGCACATGGCAATTGCAACGCTGGCATCAATTACAGCGGCTCTCACCGGCAATGAGCTATTCAACGAGTTCATGCCCCCAGATCGCTCCGGCGCGGCCATCTCTCAGGATTTGATCTGTTTGAGAACCATCCGTGTCTCGATGTCCTTTCTGACGCTCCGCGATCTCTTGCAGAGCTGCGATCATCGCAAGGTTCTCTGTCGGCTTCGGGTCAGGAACGTTTTGCGATTCCTCTATCTCCACCAGCCGATACCTTTTCCACCTGGACAATTTTCCGACCAGGTTCGCAATTTCCGCCCCGGTTCCTTCGAAAATCTGTTGTTGCGACATTGTCATATCTCTCGCTTTCTTGTGTTCATTATAGCATGACTCAAGTTCAGAGGTTTGGGATAGGTCGGGAGTTTCTGTCTGTCTTGCATTTGTAGCAGTGATTTGCGCCCGAGGCATGTTCGAGCGACGATGGTTTCCAGCGGGTGACGATCTCCGGGTTGAGATTGTGTTCTCTGCAGAGAGCCGCCTGACTTTTGTCTCCGCACAGGGCTTGAAGAGCGACTTCCGCTTTGAAGGCGGGCAAGAAACTTCGACAAATTCTGGACATGTGAACCCCTTTCTGGAACGGTTCGCCAATGCGT
>JAYVOT010000235.1:0-2207 GCA_043757795.1 Chthonomonadaceae bacterium
AGACTCTTTATCGCCCAATCGAGCTAGCGATGCGCGCATCATCGAATTGTAACCGAACCTCTGCGGGTTTCCAAATTTCAAAAAGTATTTTCTTAGCGCCGGAATATCTCGCTTGGCTCCGGTCAATCCGACTGTTTTGAAGCAGTTCCCCTGATCTATGTCCGTTTCTCCGTTCAACCTTTTCTGCATCACAGCCAATGCCGCATCGCGAATCTCTTTTTTGAAGGGATACGGTTCCGTATTCGGCGGGTAGTAGACCGGGACTTTTTTCGCGGGGTTGTCCAATGCGTTTCCCTTGCGCATATTAAGTTCGTACTGAATCATCGCCAAATTGGCCGCGAAGAAAGCATGCGACTGGAAATCGCCCGACTCATTGACCAGATTTTTCAATTTATATGGGGTCGCACCCACGCTGTCGATCTCATCCATTGCGAAAAGCGCCAGTGTTCCAAGCTCTTTGTCGGACAGAAATTCGCCGAGCAACGGAAGAGTATCTTTGCCGTATTGAGATTTAATGCAGGCGAACTCGGAGTGTTCGACGAGGTTGGTTTTCTTCCAGTTTAAAAGGAAACTTTGCATTCCATGGCGCTGCTCTTGCGTTTGCGAAAGGCATGACAGCGGTATGACGAATAGGGCGGCGGTAAGTGCGATGTGCATGAGCTGGCGCTTGAAAATCATCATTTCGGTTCATCCTCTTTCGAAAATCGATTTGGTTCGAAATCAAACAATTGTCACGCTTTCGACGGGCGAAGTCCGAAGAGGGTTACGTTCGAGCAAAAATTAGGGGGTGAGGGCTAGCAGAGGGGAGTTCACGTTGCTGCGCTCAACTCACTTTTGCGAATTTGAGGCTATGGTGTTGGGGGCTGTCGAGATCGGAGGGAATACGTTCGATCAGAGTCAACGCCACTTTTTTGACGTGTTCCGCATTTTTCTTGAAGACCTCGTAAACCTCGGTAGCATTGACAGGCTCAGTCATCCCCAATAGTCCACAGTCGAAAACAACTACGATCTCCTGTTCGAAAGCGAGGTGCGCCTCTGGTATAATCACAATCTATTTGCAGTGCGTGCAATTCATGAGGAGGCGGAATGCCGCAGATCATCGTAGAAAATCTGAATAAGTCGTTTCGAGTAGCGGAGCGCGAAACGGGTCTGCTTGGGGCGGTCAAGGGACTGTTTCATCGCAGGTACAGAACAGTCGCCGCCGTACGGGACATCTCTTTTTCATTAAATGCCGGAGAACTCGTCGGATACATCGGGCCGAACGGGGCAGGAAAATCCACGACTATAAAGATACTTTCCGGCATCCTTGAGCCTGACTCCGGGCGTTGCGAAGCGCTTGGGCGCATCCCCTGGAAAGAACGACAGCTGCATGTTCAGCAAATAGGCGTCGTCTTCGGGCAGCGCACCCAACTCTGGTGGGACCTCCCTGTCATCGAGTCTTTCGATCTTTTGCGCGATATCTACCGAGTCAGCGCGGCGGACTATCGGAAGCACAGCGAGGAGTTGATCTCCCTATTGAACCTCGGCGAGCTGCTCGATACGCCGGTCAGGCAACTGAGTCTGGGGCAAAGAATGCGTTGCGATCTAGCCGCCTCGTTGCTTCACGCTCCGCCGATTCTCTTTCTAGATGAGCCGACGATCGGCCTTGACGCCGTCTCAAAACTGGCGGTGCGAGATTTCGTAAAAAAGTTGAACAGTGAGCGCGGAGTTACCGTCATCCTCACGACGCATGACATGGACGACATCGAAGCTCTCTGTTCGCGAGTGATCCTCATCGGGCAAGGAACGATTCTTCTGGACGGAACGCTTGACGCTCTTCGCAAACAGGTGACCGGAGAACGATGGCTCATCGTCGATTTGCAGAATGAGGGCGAGACTGTCAAGATAGAGGGTGCGGAGTTGCTGAAAAAAGAGGGCAGGCGCGTCACGTTGCATTTTGATCCTGTGCAAGTCTCCACCGCTTCCCTCATCGGGAGAGTGTCCGAGAAGTATGAAATCAGCGATATTTTTATCCAAAATCCTCCGATCGAAGAGATTATCGCTCGTCTTTACGGCTCTACCCATAGCGCTGGAAAGAGTTCAACAAAGAGTGATGAAAATAAAGGTAGTCAAAGGTGATTCGAGGCTATCTGTCGATTTTCAGCGCAAAGTTTCGCTCTCTGCTTCAATATCGCGCGGCGGCTCTCGCGGGGTGCGGGACGCAACTT
>JAYVOT010000236.1:0-8072 GCA_043757795.1 Chthonomonadaceae bacterium
ATTGGGTAGCGTGGTTAATAGGAATTGGGAATGGATACGAACAGATTCAAGCGAGGGCGATGGGGGATTTGTCGCAACCGAACGTCATTCAGGTCGTAAAAACTCAACCAATGGAGGAATACAAAAAAAGGTATGAGGTGATGCGATTTTCCAACCTTCAAATGCGCGTCACTCCGACGCTCACTGTAGGAGAGTGGAACAAGATGAATTCGGCGGAGGACTACTCTAAATCCGGCTCGTTTCTTTTGGCGCCGCCGTACGAGGAACAACGCGTTATTGCGCTTTCCGGCGACCGGAAAAGGCTCGTTTGGATAACGGCGCACGAGATGAACGCACCACTTGAGAAATGGTATGCCCGTTATTTAGCCAGACCTTTTCGCGAACTGAGAACGCGATACAACTTCTGGTTGAGCGATGCGAACGGTTCGAACATGCGCCGAGTCGGCGGCATCGACATAGAAGAGGGCGCCGACACGCCTCCCTCAGCGGTCGATTGGCTGCCGGGCGACAAGAGCTTTTGCATTCGTTTTCAGGGCAAACTGTGGGTGATTCCTGTCAAGAGTCTTTAGATTTGAAATATCTGAAATCGTGAACTGGGATCAGGCGAATCAGAGGATGAACCAGTGCCCGTTATCCCGCAACTTAAAGGGACTTGAGTTCGTTAATTTCAGATATGAGTGTTGAACTTCTCAACCTGCTTCCTGAAAGGCTCCTAATCCAGTTCGGTAGAGGACTTGTCCGCGATAAATTGTTCCGAAATTGATCGTTGTTTGCATCAATTCAGCCCAATTAAAATAGCTGCCTCTCCTCGATTGAGCTTCGGAACTTAGTGCGAAAAACCGCGCGGTTTCATGATGTCGTCTCTCCATACTCAAGCAGAACTTTGCCCGATTTGCCCTGCATAGCCCGGAAGGCTTCGCCAACCTGCTCCAATGGGAAACGGTGGGTTATGAGCGATTCAACCGGCAAGCCGTTACGAAAAAGCTCCAGCATTGCGGCATGTTGGCTGAAGTGATAGAACCACGATCCGACAGCTGTGATATCGCGCCTGATGAAGTCTTCGCTCGGCGACAGTTCCACCGCGGGCTGTTCGCCGTTGAATACGACCGTGCCGGCAGTTCGCACTGCTGCGAAGCACTGTTTCGCCGTGATCGGAACTCCGGCAGCTTCGATACAGACATCCGCGCCGCGTCCGCCCGTCAATTCCCGGACGCGGGCGGGGACATCCGTATTGTCCTCAACCGCTATGGTTGCGACGGCTCCCATTTGACGGGCAAGTTCCAGACGTTCGAGCGAACGGTCAATCCCGATCACCTGACGACCAAGATGAGTTTGCAGCAACACATTGCCCAGTCCGATCGGTCCCAGCCCAAACACGGCGATGCGTCGTATATCAGCGCGGTCGATTTTGGTAGAGGTATGATAAGGGACGCCCAGTCCATCTCCGGTGATGAGAACACCGACGCCCCAGGGCGCATCCTCGGGCAGCAAATGACACGCCAACGCGGCGATAGCGAAGTATTCCGCGTGCATATTATCGTAGAATCGGTGGTTTGTGCACCAGGTATACTGTCCTTTCAGGCAATAGGCGCAACTCCCGCAACCTGCAATGGCGCTGACGCCGACTCGTTGCCCTATAGCAAGCGTCGTGACGCCCTCTCCCAATTCCACAACGATGCCTGCGGCCTCGTGTCCCATGTTGCCCGTAGAATAGCCTGCTTTGCGATAGCCGGACATTTCACTTCCGCAGAGAGCGGACACGACCGTTTTTACTACTACTTCGCCGGGTTTGGGTTGCGGACGCTCCCGCTCCGCCACCACTGCCTGACTCTGCCCCATCTGTTTCACAGCTCTCATTATCCACCTCTAATCTTGAATAGGGAACTCTTGTTGCACCAGGACTGGACGTCTCTGATCAATCGACCTCTTGAGGGCGGCCTCCACTTGCAATTCCTGCAAACCGGCAAGTCCCGGAACCGGCGGAGCCTGCCCCTGGCGTAAAGAATCTAAGTAAGCGCCCAGCGATTTCTTGAAAGAGTCGCGATATTGATCCCAGCGCGACGTTTCTCTCGCAAATGAACGTGATTCATGACATTGACCTGCGCCATCAAGTATTTCCAGGGTACCATCCAGATCGCGCATGTGAATGCGCCCCCTCTCGAACGTCAAGGTTAATTCGTAAAGCGGATGCTGCCACTGCATGCGCGACGTGCCGATTAAGGTTCCGACGGCGCCGTTCTCCATACGTAATGCCGCGACTACGTCCTTAGCTTCAACTCCGGATACCGGAGCGCCGGACAGCGCAGTAATCTCTTCGACGCTTCCCGCGAAATGCTGAATAAGGTCTATGCAGTGGCTCCAACAGGCGTAATGCACAAGACCGACCGCATTGATGACAGGTCCAAAGTTGCGCTCCGCAACGGCTTTTTTGGCTGCTAGAGTCTGTTCAAAGAAGCGATAATTAAATACCATCGCCGTTTCGCATCCACTCTCTCGCGCCAATTTGAGCATCTCCTTGCCCTTGAAGAAATCGTCTTCCGCGACGTGCTCCTGTCCGTGAGTCGCAACCAACGGCTTTTCAAAGAAGATTTTGGGAACGCCCATGCCGATCAAGCGCATTCCTACCTCATAACGAATTTTCTCGCTCGTCAGCGCCAATACGGCGGCGGGATTCCACTGCGCTATGTCGTCCATAGACTCAAAAACGTCGCCGCCAAAATCCGCTGCGACGAGATGCGCTTTTTCGCGCGTCCGATTATAGTAGCCGAGTTCAACGTCCGGTTGGCTCGCCAGATACGGGATGTAGTTCTCCCTGCTGACCTTTCCAATGCCGACGACCGCTATTCTGAGCGCCATGAGTAGCTCTCCTTTTCATCTCTTTCGAATCTTGATCGAATGCTCCGCTCGTAGCGCTCCTTGCCCGGGCGCACGATTCGCTTGCTGTTAAATCTCGGTTGTCCCATTGCTACGCTCCTGTCAAGCAGTGTCACTGATTTAGAATCTACCTCAAACGCGCCCTCTTTCATTCATCCGGCAAGTCGGAAGGCGGCTAGGATCAGATTCCCATTTTCCGACCTCTCCGAGTTCAGAAGGTGAAGCGACGGGATAGGATAATCTACGTAGGCGAGCATGTTGGAGATGTAGAAAAGGATGAAGACTATGCCGGTGAGCAGTTTGCCAATCATAGTATCCGGAGAAAGGACGGACTGATTTCTGAACATTCTCATCTTTATGGCGGAGGTTATTCTTTGAAGCTACTCCAATGCGTTGAGTGCGACGAGTCCGCCTTCTCGGAATTGAGCGTACAAATCTAATCCTTAAAGCAAAGCCGTGCCCAATAAGGGCCGCCTGCCGGTTGCCAGAACACGCACCTCCCGTTCGACGCCTTCCCAGAGAATGAGAGCCGCATAAACAGACAACTCTACTTCCTCATCAGTGGCAAGGTTTGCGGAGATACTCTCAATATAGTCCAACTCCAATTTTTCGATAGCCCCTATCGGCAATGTCAGTTCTCCGGTGAAGCCCGTATCGACAACGAATTCGATGGCGATATCAGGCAATCGCGGAAGTCTGAATTGAACAGGCAAAAGTATGTGCAACGCGACGACTTGCCCTGAAATCATGAGGATTTGCGCTCCAATACTCCCCCAAGAGCGTACATGGCGTTGTAGCCGATTCGCAAGGTGCATATCGCGGCTCCGGGATGTTTGGCTAGCAAGCGGCGGGCAGGGTCAAGGCTTCGATCCTCCCCTATCTCATAATCTCCGGTCTCTATGTCAATCGAAACAAGTTTTCCTGTGTTTTCATCGGTTTCAACGCTTGCCCGAATGTTCCGCTCATAGAGTTCTTTACCCAGTCGTCCGATCCGCTCGCTGCTAAATCTTGGATGTCCCATTGTTACTCTCCTGTCGAACTGTGTTTCTTCTCTAGAATCTACCCCAAACGCGCGCTCTTTCATTCATCCGGCAAGTCGGAAAGTGGCCCCGGATCAGAGTTTCCATCTTCTGAATTCTCCGAGTTCAGAAGGTGGGGCGGCGGGATAGGATAATCCTGGTAAACGAGCATGTTGGGAATGTAGAGGAGGACGAGGAGGATGCCGATGAGCAGGTGAACTAGCGTCGCCCGCTCATTGGCATACTCGTAAGCAGTCGTGATAGTTGCGCTTGAGGCCAGCGTGCCGTCGGTATTCCAGACATAGTTCTCGGTCGTGCTAGTGGCAGTATCGACGACGGTGATGAGCCGACCCGCACCGTCGTAGGTGTAAGTCCCGCTGTGAGTCGTGACGCCGTTCATGACCACGACTTCGGTCAGTCGCTTGCTGGTTCCTCATTGATCTACATACAAACTTTGAAGAGATGGCTTATTGTACGCCTGCCAGATCTTAGTCATGTTATCGGAATGGCTCGTTTATATTTTCGTTAAATGCTTAAATCTAATTTATTTTGGCTATGATATTTTTTGTGATTTTATATGCAATAAATGTTGATTTATTAGAAAATAAATTTGACTTTGTTAGGAGTTTTCGGTATAATGGTTTTTCACTGAGTTTGTTTCTTAACATCGACTCAAATATCTTGTTACAGTGATTTGAACAATGGAGTTATCTAATGGTTTTTTCAAAATTATCGCTAGTTATTTCTACATTAGCTTCAATTGTAACACTTTGGCTTGGTGTTGCAAGTCTTGTCAAAAAGGGTAAGCGTTCGAATCGATTATCTGCTATCTACCTTACATTACTTTTAATTTCTATCTTCGGCGTATACTGTTCGTTCTTCAATAATGAAACTGCATCATCCCATTTCCAAAAAGCGAAAACACTATTTATAGAAAATAACACTCCTTTAGCAATTACGGAAGTTCAGGAGACCCTTCAGTCAGAGCCATCTCACCTAGAAGCGCACAAACTGTTGGGAGCATGCTACATCAAGAATAATAATTTTGAAGGCGCCCTGACAGAATATAAAACTGCCGTATCTATTGACCCCAATGATACTGAGGCTCACCTGGGAATGGCTGGGTTATTTGAAATCGTAGGGGAAAAGAATGAAGCAGCCCGTATGTATAAACAGATAATCAAACATCCTCAAAGCACGCCTCTCGAAGTCGAAAAATCAACGATTCGATTGAAAGTTTTACAGCAGTGAGAAAATGCTTTGTATTTAAAACATTTTGCTGTCTTATTTTGACATCCCTTGCTGTAACCGCTCAATCTCCAACTGAAACAAGTTTGCGAATTCTATACAGACGCTTAGATAATTATCAAGCCCCGGTCGTAATAAGCTCAACTTCGAAAAAAACGACTAAAGCTTCTTATGTGAATTCACATAGAATAATTAAGAGCCGAGTTAAAGCTTTTGCATCCACAATAAATGAAGCAAGGCGGAAGGCAACTCGTAGGGCTTATTCCGACGCAATGCATCAGGCAAGTAATACCGTAGGGCAATTCAATGATATTGCCTCTCATTTAGCTGAAACTTTATCTGAGCTAAAATCAATCAAGAGCCGTACTATTAGAGAGTCGTTATCGCCTTCAGGAGCTTCCGTTGAAGTCGAAATAGAGCAAGATAGCGATGCATTGACTAGGTCACTTAGGAGCTACTGCCTATCCAATATGCGTGTTGTGGCATTATTGCCAGAGACAATAGATGGCGAACCTGTTACTGTTCGGAAGATTGAAACTGGTCTTATCGATGCCCTCTCTCTAGAGCGTTTTCGTGTCTATGATTGGAATTTTGTTACTCACAATAATCCAATTTCCGAAATAACAAATGCAGTTCTATATAATAGAACTGATCCCTCTGTAGTGATCGGAAAACGATTTCTGGCTAATACTTTGATTGTAGGACGGGTTCAAGCTGCCTTATCTCAACGCAATGATGGAATTGTTTCATATCGGGCCATAGCAAATTTACGAGTGATCAAGGTTGATACTGGTCAAATTCTCGTTTCCCATGAATATATGTCAACGGGATTTGGCCAAGACAAGAGTCAAGCCTCTCGTGTAGCATTAGAAGAGTTACAACTAAAAGTAAGCAAGGAACTGCCAGAAGAATTATTGCGTCGTATGGAGTCATTTCCAATTACTATACATGTTGAAACTAGAGACAGTTCACATTTGCAAGAAGTAGAATCAACTTTGCGAAGAATACCGGGTGTAATGCAGGTTATAAGGTCAAATAAAGGAGAACAAACTAGTTTTCGAGTAATTAGCCGAGACAATGCCACAATTTTAGGCGCTAATATCGAACAGAGTGGGACTTTTGATGTGAGTACTTCACAGCCGTAACAATCGTCGGTCAGCTTCAACAGAATGACAACAGTTAAAAGGAAAATTCCGAAAATGAATACGATAAAAAAAATTACTTATTGTCTATTTTTTGTATTATTAATAAATACAAGTCTTGAGATATCTGTTTTGGCGCAGCGAAAGCAGTCAAAAGTACGTGAGCAATCAGTTTTAGAATTGAAGTCTGTATTTGGAGATTGGAAGCATGTTAGAGATATAACCATTGGTGGCCGACTGTTTGATTCTGCTGCAAGTATGGGAGAAAATATCTATAATAATAGTACTATCGTGACGTTACCAAATCGTGAAGGTTTCGTCACTTTCAACGCATGGGTGGGAATAAGCGATGGTAATCACAAAGCTTGCGCTCAATTCGTAGTAAGTGCAGATGGAGATGAGGTTTACAGCTCTCCCAAGTTTCAAGGTGACGACCCCCCATTAAGAATAAGCGTCTCAATAAAAGGACGCAGAGCTATCACTTTACGTATATTACAATATAATAGAGTAGGTGGATATTGTGCGATGTGGGCGGATCCTGTGTTCACAATGTCCCCCACTGAAAAAACAAAGAACAGCAATTCTACTTCCACTGAAGGTGACAATTCTTCTCCTGCGGGAAATGTGATTGAACTGGTAGGATCAAAGATACTTAGACTCGAACCTGACAATTTGAAAGAATTAATATCTGACTTAAAATTATCTATTGCCGAAGACCCGGACTATTCAAAAAACAAACCCACGCTGGCTATCGCGGCATTCAAACTTATATCCAGAACAGGCGAAGAACTTTCACCCTCTAATGCGGACAATATTCGTGAAGATTTGAGTACCGGGCTAATTAAGTCGAAATCATTTGATATTGTGGAACGTGGACAACTTGAGAAGGCGCTCACTGAGTTAAAAATCGGGTTGAAAGACACTTTCGATAGTACAACTGCACAAAAGTTAGGTCGATTGGTCAACGCCAGGACAGTCTTGATTGGAAGCATTTCTGACCGAGGAACGTTTATAGTGATCAACGTGCGTTTAATCGACACTCAAACTGGCAAATCGCACATCGCTTCACAAACAAAAATTCAACAGTAATTCAAATAAATATCGCACAAACATTTAAGTTTTAGATTTTTATTCATAAAATTTAAAACTTAAATGTTTGTGTCAACTTGCCCACTATAAGCTCTTAGACGCACATCACGCCCGATTCCAACGAATTTGCACTACTGGTAGATGATTGAAAGAGTATAGTTCCCCCTGCAACACAAGAATGAATCACTCGTGTACAGGTTAAAATATTTATCCAAAGTGCGCCCGTCAAATCCGATTGCTGCTCCACCAATTTCCCAGCCGAGCAAGCCACCACGCAGGGATTCAATGTCCACTGGTTCTGGAGGTAGTCTCTGCGCCATCGCCTTCCTCCGTCATACCCATACCCGTACTCATACGCAGTCGTGATCGTGCCGCCGGTGTTGCGCTTGATCCGGACGAGTCTCCCCTCCTCGTCGTATTCCAGCAACCGGGTGTAGCCGGGACCGGGGTAGCTTGCGAGTGAGCCGTCTGCCTTCCAGGCGTAGTTCTCGGTCGTGTTGGTGGCGGTGTCGACGACGGTTATGAGCCGACCTGCGCCGTCGTAGGCATATTCTCCCATCTGGAAATATGTCCAACCATATTGTGACATAGCAGCTAACGTCGAAGGCGGAGTTGGAACTATATCTCCGTGTAAAATGAATGTATCCGGCATTCTTGTAAACTCTGCATCGTTCGTGTACAATAGAATCACTGATTGAAA
>JAYVOT010000237.1:0-2203 GCA_043757795.1 Chthonomonadaceae bacterium
AATAATTCGGTTTCGGAGGGGAAATCGCCATGAGTCCGGTTGCGCTCCAGGAGGATATTCCGTGATCAAGGCGCCGTTTTTGATAATCTCTTCGAACAGCGCGCGATTGTTCCGAGGGTAATCTACGTCCAGACCGCAACCCAGAACTGCGATGGTGCAACCGCCAGCTTTGACTGCGCCCCAATGGGCTGCTGAGTCAATTCCGTCCGCGCCTCCGCTGACTACGATCACATCGTTTTCAACCAACTCTTTAGCGAGTTTGGTTGCAGCGGCGATGCCGTAAGGCGTCGAACGACGAGAACCGACTATGCCGATTGAATTCATAGTGTTTTGGGGCAATACGCCGCGAACGAAAAGAAAGGCGGGAGGATCGGGAATCTGTTTCAATGCTTCAGGATATTGCTGATCAGTAATTGTTACGAGTTGGACTGCGTGTCTGTAAAACCAGGAGATTTGCCTCTCCTGGGTATCGTAAGCGGATTGACGGATACGAACCAACTGTTTTGACTGGATCCCGATCACATTATCCAACTCATGATCTGAAGCTGCAAAAATCGCTGACGGGTTGAAATGGAACGCTACGAGCAGGGCGTTGATCGCTTTGGAGGAAATAGGAAGATTGGCAAGATGAATCCAATCACGAAGAGCGTCCGGAGGGGGAATGTAAGTCACCCCTGCTTCTGCCATAAAAACATCTTCAGAAGCGGACTGGGAATAAGTTTTGGCGTCTTGAAGGATGGTGTCAGTAGACATGCCTTGCGCTGCAGCTCTTTCTCTACATTTAGAAAGGGACTTCGGCGGCTTCCTGTGAAGGAGGAGCCAAAGTCCCTATTGTCGTCTCATCGCGTTGCAGCGAACAATTACGAACTCGTCGCTATAGGCGACTACGAGTTACCCTCCGCCGCCCGCTCCGCTCTTGCCGCCAAAGCCGCCTGGTCCGCTAGGAGAGTTTCCGGGGAAACCGCCGGGACGTCCTGTTCCGACAGCAGTTCCTTTTCTAGCCTTACGAGGGATCGTATCATCCGTGTAGAATGACCATGTCCTGGTTGCTAGATTGCCCAGCCAATCTTTCACAGAGATTGTCGCAGTGTGATGCCCGGTACGAAGCGAAGAAGACGTCCCCTCCGCTTCTCTGCTTGCGAACCGAATAGTCCCCTCTTCCGGTCTGTACTCGAAGTCGAGAAGTTTGCCTTCTTCGACACCGCGAGGGCGGAGCGGAATTATCTGCGAGTCCAGCTTCAACTGCATCGTGGAAACATCGATGCCGGAACCTTCGTCCGTAACTTTCGCAGAGATGAAGAAAGGCGCTTTGCCCGTGAGATAGTCGCCCTGCTCCGGCTCATAGACGGTAATGACGGGGGGTAGAGTGTCCGTCGCATCGTGCCTGAAAGCAGTGAGCGAGCCATCGTCGCTAAGGATGAAAAGCGAACCGTGATCCAACACTGCTTTGCTGCCGACGCTTGTGTTTGCAGGAACTTTTTTACTGTCCGTGCTGGAAGGGGCGATGCGATAGTTCCACTTCACTTGCCCGGTAGCGGTATCGAAAGCGTAGAGACCGCCGAGAGCTGTAGGAACGATCAACAGACCGTCCATTGCTACCGGAGAAGCGAGCGGAAGAAAGTCAAGTTGAGGACTTTTTGACCAGACAGCTTTCTTCAAAGAGTTGATGGCGTATACCTGCCTGCCCTCCGTGATGACGTAACTCGTGCCGTCGGCATCGACAGTTACAGGGACAGCAGGGGCTTCAGGCAAGTTGGTGAACCATTTGATTGCGCCGCTCGCTAACCGACGGCTGACGAGTTGAGTGCCCACTACCATATTCAAAGATTCCCCGTTGATCGCAGGCGCTGAATTACTGTCAATTCCAGTCGATCTGAAAGACCATTTCTGGGTTCCTGTCACAGAATCGATAGCATGTAAAACGTCCGAAGTTCCGTATATAAGGTATCTGTCTCCGACGACGACGTCCGTAACGGGTTCGCCGCCCGCATTGATTCCCGCGTTGGCTCCAACTCCCCAAACTCCGCCCGCAGGCTCACCGCTTTGAGAGTTCAGCGCGATGATTCGCGTGCCCGATATGAAATAGACGTTATCGCCGATGATTACGGGAGAAGTTGCGACCCCGCCGCTGCCTCTAGTCAGATTGTAGACCCATTTCTTTTTGCCGCTGACGACGTCTAATGCGTAGAGTCCGTCTCCAGCG
>JAYVOT010000238.1:0-2199 GCA_043757795.1 Chthonomonadaceae bacterium
CTGAAAACCGCATGGCTTTTAGCGCTGAAAGGCGGAAGTCGTAGTGACGGCATTTCGGAAAGAATTGCATTTGTCGGGTTGATCGGCGGATTTTTGGCGGTCTGGAGCTTCATGACTATCGCCGGGATGGCCTGGTGGGTTGCGCTTGCCTACCTCACGCTTGTCATGGCTACTTTCCTTGTCTATGGCAGGCTTCGCGCTGAGGCAGGCGTTCCCCTCGTCTGGCTTTTCCCTTACTATATGCCGAAACGCGCTCTTCTCTACGCCTTCGGTTCCGCCCCGTTCCTATCGGCGGACCGCGACAATCTCTCTGTCTGGGCGCTTTTCACGTTTCTTGCACGAGGCTTCTTTCCGGCTGTCACAGGCTATCAGGTGGAGAGTCTTGAGCTTAGCAGGCGAGCGAACATTCGTCCCGGCAAGATTATTCTCGCGCTCACTCTTGCAGTCGGACTTGGGTTGGCGGTAGGTTGGTACAACCACTTGACGCCATATTACCTGAAGGGAGCATCGAACTTGCGCGAGGGAATCTGGGGCAGTTGGATCGCGAATCCGGAGTTTTCCAGCGCAATTAAATACGAAACCACTCCTCTCCTGCCGGATGTCGGCAAGACGCTCGCGATGGCTTCCGGCGCGTTCACCGGCTTCGCTCTGTGGTTCTTGAGGTTGCGTTTCACAGGTTTTCCCCTACACCCGCTCGGCTATGTGATGGCGTGCAGTTACGGCAGTCTCATCTGGGGATCTTTTCTCACCGTCTGGATACTGAAATCGCTTGCGCTTCGATACGGGGGCATGAAGTTCTACCGTCAAACAATCCCCTTCTTTTTAGGTCTAGCTCTGGGGCATTTCGCGATAGCAGGCATATTCTGGGGGCTTACAGGCGCTTGGACCGGCGATTCGGTACATGGCTACGAAGTTTTCTTCGGATAACTTTTCAATCCTATTTGTTGGTATTAGTTTTGGAGTGAGCATAGCGTATGGAAACAGCGGAACTCTGAAAAGCAAAAGTCCGAAGCGAATAGTATTCTCGGAATATGCAATAATTTCGATAGATCAAGATCGTTCATAATCAGCATTCAGCTTTTCAACTGAGTTCCGATGCCTTACCGTTAATTATTTTTGAAGCCAAATCGAAAAAAATACAATTGCATGGGAAACTAGCCAACAAATGCCAATTCCGCATTTTAATTCAGCCGGAGATCTTCCTGTCGGGATTTATAAATCCACGCTTCAAGAGATCACTGATCGTTTCGGGGTATCTAATGCTCAGCGTAAACTATTAATTTTGCGTTTAAAGCGAATATGCCAAGTTGCAAACTTGACTGGGCAAGTTGCACACATTATCGTCTTTGGTTCTTTTGTTACGAACAAAATTGAACCAAATGACGTAGATGTATTTATCATGATGGAGAATAATTTTGAGGTCGAAACTCTCACTGGCGAATCGCGTTGGTTGTTTGACCATAATGCAGCAGATGCCTTTTTCGGTGCGAGCGTTTTTTGGCTCAGGCGCATAGCCGCTTTTGGCGGAGAGCAAGCATCTATGGAGGATTGGCAAATAAAACGAGACGGAGGACTTCGAGGTATTCTTGAAGTGATTGGAGAAAATTGAATGATAATTAATGATCAAGAACTCAACGCGACTTTGGAGCGTGTTGCCCGATTTCAGCGTCAGGTCGCTCAATTAAGACATATTGAAACTAATGCGGTAAATTACAAAAGTTCATCTTCCGGATTTATTGCTGAGATTGATCGAATGCAACTTGAGGTGCGAGAATATCTCAGTTTACTTCCAATAGAACTTTCTCGCTAAGAGCAGTAACGCCGATTTGCGTTTGCTCTTAGGGAATCGCCTATTGTTTCGGATTTTTTGGCGACTTCGCCATAGCAGGCATATTCTGGGGGCTTACAGGCGCTTGGACCGGCGATTCGGTACATGGCTACGAATTTTCTTCGGATAACTACTCTATCTTAGCGCCCAACAGTTTGTTAAAATATTGTTAAAGTTTGAATTTTAGGATATTTACAATGTTGAAATGCTCAAGGAAAAAACTACTTATCAAGTTTTTTGGAGTAAGTGGAGGCGGAATCTTATCAATACCTCAAAATCCTTTCCTAAATGCGTGCGAACGACATGCAAATTTATTATCACGACTTGGCTGACAAAGGCGTTTCTCTTCCTACAATTAAGTCTTCCGGACG
>JAYVOT010000239.1:0-2193 GCA_043757795.1 Chthonomonadaceae bacterium
CTAAGGACAGTTCGGGTGAAACGGCCCAAATCCGACTTTGGACTTCAGTTAATCGTATCCTGCACGTGACGAAACGATTACGGCAAGGGTGTTTTGGAAGGACTGTCTTCCAAACTGCTGACGATTCTTGGGAATTAGAGCTTGAAAAAGCCCGCTCGCAAAATCAGGCAGGTAAAAGAGGGAATAATATGGAAATAGAACATGGAAATTTGGCGTGTTGGGCTAAAATAGAAATGGAATTCGCAACAGTTTCGGCGAAGACGCCGTGGGTTAGCAAGAGTTTTCCGCTCATGCGCAGAAGATTTGAAAACATTTTATACGAAAATCGGTGCTTAAGAATCAACTTTTTAGAAGAGGAGCGGCGACATGGCAGGCGGTACGAAAAAACTTATCGATGTTCAGGAGATAGCCTGGACGAAAGCTATCCCCCTGATGATCGGCGGCGCGACCCTATTCATCGTATGTTTTGTTGCGCTCTCAATAGAGACATTCGTTGCGAAATACTCGTCGATGTTGGCGACCACTCGAATTCCGCTTTCGATCGGGATGTTCTCCGGATTGGCGATCATAGCGGTCTCGATCTACCAGGCATGGAGCCTGCGTTCCACTCCGGCTCTCTCCCAACTCTGCCCGTATTGCAACCGGATCAACGCTTTTGTCGAGGCTCCGAAGGTCGATTACGTTTGCGACCACTGTCAACGCACAATTCACTTCCAAAACGGCAAGGCGGTTCCTATCAAGCAAGTCACCTGTCGCGCTTGCAAAACGGAACATTTCGTTGCGGAGACTCTGGACGAGTATCAGTGCGACAACTGCAACCGAATGATTGAAGTATCTATAAAACGCAAGCCCGGCTATGTAGATCAAGCGGACGCCCTGCTCCAAAACTTCGATGTGTTGCTTGTGGCGGTAGATCGTAGGAAAGAGACCGAAGTAGCGCAAAAAATTCAGAACATGATGATGGTGAACATAGTGGAAGCGAAGAAAATGATTTCAAGCGCTAACCCGAACAAACCGCTAATTGTGGAACGCAATCAACCGCAGAGAAAAGCGGAAGCCATCCGAAGGTCCTTGCAGGATATGGGTGCGACAGTGACTTTGCGTCCCACGACTCCGACGAATCCGGTCGCCCGGTAACCAATTCCCGGGAAAATGTCCCCGATTAGAGCATAGAATAGGAAATTGAGTTTGACAGTTGTAGCCTATGTTACGTCCTGGTGTCCGGACTGCCTGAGAACATTGAGGACGCTTCGTCGAAACAACATCTCTTTTGCAGAAATCGACATTGAGTTGCACGTTGGAGCGGAAGATGCTATGAAGTCATTGAATGGCGGTTCCGGCAAAATTCCTACCATCATCATCGATTCTCAGGAAGGCAGAACGGTTTTAATCGAACCCACGGATAGAGAACTGCTCAAGAGACTGAAAACTCCGCAAAATGAGGAGAACTAAGGGGAAATACGCATGAAACGACGAACTTCAGTCTGACGTTTTATGCATATTTTCAGCCTTGCTCTTCTTCGATTTCGGGATGACGCTGATCGTGCCGTCCGTTTCCAAAACTGCCATTTGAACTTGATTAACGTGTTCTAAACCATGCTGTCTAATCGCAGCCATCACTTCATCAAAGGTCACTTTCTCCTTTTTTAGATTTTCTTTCAGAATTGCCCCATCGTTCAGCAAAAGAACGGAGGAGCCGACGATTCTCTTCTCAAGTTCCGGCGAGGCGGCAAAGGCTTTTGTAATCGTCCAACCCGACAAAAATAGAACTGCAGAGGAGACTAAGCCGGGGAGAATGTAGCCGCTTGCCTGCGTCATCGCGTTTTGCCCTGCGTTCGCGAGCAACATAATGAGCACAAGATCGTAAATATTCATCTGCCCTAATTGTCTCTTGCCCATGAGCTTCAGCCCTAAAACGAGAGCGATCACGACAATAAAAGTCCGCAGGGCGATAGCGGGGAGAAACTGGTTTGCATGCGGCGGCATGATTGGATTCTCCTTTTAGATTCGCAACGCTTTGAAGTGGTGTTTCGTTCTATGCGTCCCCGAAGAGTTAGGAACTATGCTGATCGTGCCGTCGACTTCTAAAACAGCGAGGTGTACGTCCGCGATCTTCTCGAACCCATGTTCACGCAAAGCCGCCATAATTTGCTCGTGCGTGACGCCTTCTTTTCTGCAGTTCTCTTCCACCCT
>JAYVOT010000240.1:0-2191 GCA_043757795.1 Chthonomonadaceae bacterium
AAATCTCAGGAGCAGTCACTCGCAACACGCCTTCGTATAATACGGAGCTGAGGGTAAGGCTATTAGCGCCCTGTTTCGGGTTCGAAACGCCTTCAGGAGTAACCGTCAAGCTGAGAATTTGGAACCCGGAGGTTTTCGCTTTCTTGACAAGCCAGGCCTCTTGTTCCTTCTCTATTTTGTGATAGCGAATGTCCCGTTCTTCAGCTCTCTCTCCCTCAGGTTTTTTGTCCCACATAGGAGATCTCTCCCCGCGTTTCTCTCCTTTCACAAATCTGCAGGGGTTGGCGCGGAGTCGAAATGCGAGCGTCCTGCCCATAGCGAACGAGAATTCAGCTTGCGTGGCATCCAGTTTATCGACGAAACGCTCTTGCTCCAACTGTTCCCAATCGGCGGGGAGTTTGGATTGCACGATCACTTGCAGACCTCGTTCCGGATGCTCTTCCACTCGGTAGAGGAAGCGGGACGCCCGGTAAAGCTCTTTGTCTTCGCTAAAGGCGCGGGAGATCATCCTGTGCATTTCGTAAGGCTCTTTCAATAGCCGCCAAGTCGTTTTGGAACGCGGATTGAATTTTAAACGATACAAATAGATCATCGATCAGCCTCCATCCCGCAGTCAACTGTGTCCCTACGAAAATGCGCCACGTCTCTCAGTCCGAATTTGCGATTATCCAATTGGAAATCGAGCGGTCGATCTGCAAGACGAGTCATGATGCAGTTCAACTCCTCCTTCGATTCGGAGTTTAGTTCGAGAGCGAAAGAGACTGAGTCAGGCAACTTCTCTCTGTCGCCAAGACAGGGGAAGGGAGCTTTCTGCAGAGCGTCCAAGAGCATCGTCCGTTCCCGCAATCCTCCACCCGGCAACCAGGGAGGGAGGGAGAGCGGAAACGATTTTCGCCCCAGAGACAACGTCCAAACCGGATTTTTCAACCCCGCCTCCAGTCTGTTCAGTAGGTCGAGGTCTTCCGACTCCAATCCGACCGTGTAGCGAGCGTCCGTCAGGTAGTGTCGGCGGGAAAGGACAGTGTCGGCGGTTCCTTTCCCGATAGCTCGAAGGACGTTCTGAGCGGTGTGGAAATCCGTTTCCACCCGAAAACCGCTCTTTTCAGATTGATAATTCATTTTGGGAATGTCGACTCGAATCCCGAATCTCAACTTTTCATCCCAGAGAGCCAGTGTTTGCGTATCGCTCCGAACGATGCCGCAGGCGGAGGCGAGCAGTCCGAAGACGCCGCTCCGAGTCGGCTCCAATCCCGTGTCCCTATCTTCGAAGCGGCTGCGATAGCCCCACGCCTGCATCGGACCAACCAGGCGGAAGAGCAGGGTATGGCGTGTAGTCATGCCTTCGCCTCCTCCTCCCGAAACGCCTTCACCGTCTCCAGGATGTCGCTAATGACCGCGTTCATCGACCCTTTCCGGGTCTTTTCAGGAAGTCCCGCCAGATTTGGCTCATCCAGCAAATGGAATAGAAACGTTTTGACGGAACTTTCATCCTTATAGAGTTCATAACAATCGTTCAGTTTGCCCGCATAGTGCGCCAGGGCTTTCGCGCTGTCTTCCAACAAATCGCCATTTCGGGTATTGACAGGTTTTGCAAAGGCGTTGACCAGAGACGAAGGCGTCCCGTTTTGCCGAACGACGCAAAAGCCGAAGAAGGGAGGGTTCCCGGACGCAAACGAGTTTTGCTTAGCGCTTGGGATCGCCTCGCAGAAGGATTGAAGAAAAGCTTCGAGAGAGGCGTCTGTATCTTCCGCCGACTCGTTCAAGTTCTTGCGGAGTTGGATTTCGTCCACAAGCGCGTAGCGATAGTAGCAGGCGCTGTCGAACCCGACCGTGCCAAGCATCCCGGCTCCGGCGTCATCGCTCTCGTTGGTGTTTTTGAGATCATCGACCGCTGTGAAGAAGTCAAGTTCGAGGTTGACGCTGTGGGTTGAAATCGCATGAGCGACCTGACAGGAAGCGTCCACATTCAGACCGGGATTGTCCGCCAACATTCTTGCGAAAAGCGCCACATCCGTAGACATGGAGCTTGCCTTCAGGCGTTTTTCGATTTCGCCTTTTTTGATTGCGGGAGTCTCCTTCGCTAGCTCGATGAGAAGATCGCCTTCGCATAATATCTCGATCATTGTCTCGAACTCTGCGATGGAATAGAAAATGAGGACATTCGTCTCTTCAGGTCGTTTTTTGTCCATAC